>JBARWC010000191.1:0-18834 GCA_049646585.1 Burkholderiaceae bacterium
GGCGGCCAGCGTCGTGGGCGGCATCGCCAGGGGCTGCGAGCTGTCCGGCTGCGCGCTGATCGGCGGCGAAACCGCCGAGATGCCGGGCATGTATCCGGACGGCGAGTACGACCTGGCGGGCTTTGCCGTGGGCGCGGTCGAGAAGTCGCGCATCATCGATGGCAAGTCCATCGCCGTGGGCGACGTGGTCCTGGGGCTGGCGTCCAGCGGCGCCCATTCCAACGGTTTTTCCCTGTTGCGCAAGATTCTTACCCATGCCAACGCCAGGCCCGGCCAGGATCTGGGCGGCCGTCCGCTGGAAGATGTGGTCATGGAGCCCACGCGCATCTACGTCAAGTCCGTCCTGGCGGCCCTGGACGAGCACGGCGACGCCATCAAGGGTCTGGCGCACATTACCGGCGGCGGCCTGTTGGACAACGTGCCGCGCATCCTGCAGCCTGGCCTGACGGCCCGCCTGCATCGCGACGCCTGGACCATGCCCCAGCTCTTTACCTGGCTGCAGCAAAACGGCGGCGTGGCCGATTCCGAGATGCACCGGGTCTTCAACTGCGGCATCGGCATGGTGATCGTGGTGCCGGCCGACAAGGCCGACGCGGTGACCGCGACGCTGACCGCGCAGGGTGAGCAGGTCAGCCGCCTGGGCGAGATCATCGAGCAAAATGGCGCCGACGCGCCCCAGACCATCGTCGTCTAAGCCTGCGCAAGGGGCGGCGCCGGCGCCATGCCGAGCCGCCCGAGGCATGGCTTCAGCTTGTGGGCCAGTGGGCTGCGGCCGTGTCCACGACGCGTGCCGCCGCCTCCGCATCCAGGCAATCGACCGTATGCCGCTGCGGCAATGAGCGCAGCCAGGTCAGCTGGCGCTTGGCCAACTGACGGGTCGCGGCGATGGCCTGCTCCACGGCCTGTCCCAGGCCGTTTTTTCCATCCAGATAGTCCCATAGCTGCCGGTAGCCCACGCAGCGCACCGAGGGCAGACCCGTGTGCAGGTCGGCGCGGCGATGCAGGGCGCCGACTTCGTCGAGCAGACCCTGGTCCATCATGGCTTGATAACGCTGCGCGATGCGTGTGTGCAGGGCCAGCCGGTCGGAGGGCTCCAGGCTGATGGTGACGAACTGCCGCGCATCGCCCGGCCTGACGGCGGGGGCTTTCAGCCAGTCGGACATGGGTCGGCCGCTGACCCGGTAGATTTCGATGGCTCGCTGCAGGCGTTGGCTGTCGTTGGGTGCCAGCCTGGCGGCGGTGTCGGGGTCGTAAAGGGCAAGCCGGCGATGCAGTTCGGGCCAGCCCAGGTCGCGCGCCTCGCGGTCTATGTCGGCGCGCACGGCCGCGTCGGCGGCCGGCAGCTCGTTCAGCCCCTCGCGCAGCGCCTTGTAATACAGCATGGTTCCGCCGCAAAGCAGCGGCAGCCTGCCTCGGGCGGTGATGTCCGTGATCAGGGCCTCGGCGTCGCGCTGGAACTCGGCCGCCGAATAGGACTGCGCCGGGTCGCGTATGTCCAGCAGGTGGTGCGGAATCCGGGCTTGCTCATCCAGCGAGGGCTTGGCGGTGCCGATGTCCATGCCGCGATAGATGGTGGCCGAATCCATGACGATGATTTCCACCGGCCAGCGCCGGGCCAGCGCCAGGGTCGCCGCGCTTTTTCCGGCCGCCGTGGGGCCGGCCAGGCATAAGACGGGGGCGCTCATTGGCCGCGCATGAAAAGCTTGTCGAGCTCGCCGACTTTCCATTGGACCCAGGTGGGGCGGCCGTGATTGCATTGGTCGGCTCTTTCGGTTTGCTCCATCCTGCGCAGCAGGCCGTTCATCTCGTCCAGGGTCAGGCGCCGGTTGGCCCGCACCGATCCGTGGCAGGCCATGGTGGACAGCAGCTCGTTGCGCTGCTCGGTCAGGCGCGGCGATACGCCGACGCTGGCCAGGTCGCGCAGCACGCCGCGCGCCAGCGATTCGATGTCGCCGTTGGCCAGCAGGGCCGGCACGGCGCGCACGGCGATGGAGGCCGGACCCGCCGCCCGCAGTTCCAGCCCCAGCCCGGCCAGGGTGTCGGCGTGTTCCTCGACCAGCGCGATGTCTTTTTCGCTGACGCCAAAGACCACGGGAACCAGCAACTCCTGGCGCGGCAGGTTCTGCGAATCCATGGCCGTCTTCAATTGTTCGTAGACGACGCGTTCGTGCGCGGCATGCATGTCGACCAGGACCAGTCCTGCCTGGTTCTGGGCCAGGATGTAGATGCCGTGCAACTGGCCCAGGGCCATGCCCAAGGGGAATTCCTGCGCGGGCTGCTGGGCGGCCGGCGTTGCGTCCGTAGCGGCATCAAGGGGACGGTAGAGCGTTTGCCAGTCGGTGGGCCGGGCGCCGGAGTCGCGCAGCGGGAAGGCCTGCTGCATGGGCGGGCGCGGAAAGGACGAGGGCATGGGCGGCCGTCCCTCGAAGGCGGACAGGGGCCGCACAGGGGCGGGGCCCGCTGTGCCGTAGGCGCCGTCCGCGCTGTGCATGGGAGCCAGGCCGAGGTCCGCATCGGACGCTGCCGGGGCGGGGTAGGCCGCGCCCGGGACGTCTTCGTGGCCGCCTTGCCCGGCCAGCGTATGCCCGCCCGCCGCCGACAGCACCTGGCTCAGGGCCTGCCCGACAAAGCGGTGGATGGCGCCGCTGTCGCGGAAGCGCACTTCGTGCTTGGCCGGGTGCACGTTCACGTCCACCGTGGCCGGGTCGACCGAGAGAAACAGCACGTAGGCGGGCTGGCGGTCGCCATGCAGCACGTCGGCATAGGCCTGGCGTATGGCGTGGGCGACGGTTCTGTCCTTGACGTAGCGTCCGTTGACGTAAAGGTATTGCCGGTCGGCGCGGCTGCGCGCATAAGTGGGGCGGGTAATGACGCCTTGCAGGGAGACCAGGCCGTGTTCGTGCGAGACCTCCAGGCCTTGCTCTATGAACTCGGCGCCCAGGACTTCGCGCACGCGCTGGCCGATGTCGGTGGCACGCCAATTGCGTTGTGCCTTGTCGTTATGGAACAACCGGAAAGCGATGTGCGGCTGCGCCAGCGCAATCCTGTCCAGCGCGTCCACGCAATGCCCATACTCGGTGGCTTCGGAGCGCAGGAATTTGCGCCGCGCCGGAACGTCGTCGAACAACTGACGCACGTCTATGGTGGTACCGATTGAGCCCGACGCCGGCGTGGGCGCTTCTCCGGGCGCCTGTATCTGCCAGGCATGGGGCGCATCGGGGCTGCGCGAGGTCAGCGTCAGCCGCGCCACCGATGAAATCGAGGCCAGGGCTTCGCCGCGAAAACCCATGGAAGCGACGGATTCCAGTTCGTTCAGCGAGGCGATCTTGCTGGTGGCGTGGCGCGTCAGGGCCAGGGCAAGCTCGTCCCGCGGTATGCCCGAGCCGTCGTCATTGACGGATATCCGGCGTATGCCGCCGCCGTCCAGCCGGACCTCGATGGCCCGTGCGCCCGCATCGATGGCGTTCTCCAGCAGTTCCTTCAGCACGGAGGCCGGTCGCTCGATGACTTCGCCGGCCGCGATCTGACTGATGAGCTGGTCGGGAAGGGGAGCGATAGAGCGGCGTTCAGGCATTGCGGCATTCCGTTGAGATCGGGACCGGCGCCGTGGCGGCGGACAAGGGCGCGGTGCGATAGGTGTATTGTGTTGCGTGTCGGTCTGATTTTAACTGCATGAAGGCGCTTGTCCTTTTACTGCCGCTTTGAACAGGCTATATTGCGGTAACTTTTTTTTGGTAGCGAATATGCTTGATCTCTTCAATATGATTCTCCATATAGACCAGTTTCTTGGAGACTGGGTGGCGCAGTATGGCGAATGGATTTACCTGGTGCTTTTTCTTATCGTTTTTGGCGAGACCGGGCTGGTGGTGCTGCCTTTTCTGCCGGGCGATTCGCTGCTGTTCATTGCCGGCGCCTTCGGCGCCTCGGGCATGTTGGACCCGGTCATGCTGGCGGGCATACTGATCGTGGCGGCCGTGCTGGGCAATACCGTGAACTATTCTATAGGGCGGTATATCGGGCCCAAGGTGTTCACCACCGACTCGCGTTTCCTGGATCGAAAGGCACTCCTCAAGACCCACGCCTTTTATGAAAAGCATGGCGGCAAGACTATCGTCCTTTCGCGTTTCCTGCCTATTTTCCGCACCTTCGCGCCTTTCGTGGCGGGGGTGGCAAGCATGAATATGCTGCGCTTCCAGCTGTTCAATATTTCCGGTGCGGTCCTATGGGTGGGCGGTCTGGTTACGCTGGGTTACTTCTTCGGAAATGTGCCCATCATCAAAGAGCACCTGAACACCATCGTCCTGATCGGCGTCAGCGCGGCCGCCGTGCCCGCCGTGCTGGGCGTGCTGTGGAAGCTGCTCAAGCGTAAATCTCCTTCGGTCTAGAATTTAGAGGCCTGGAGACCAGGCCTTGGTGGCCCGCCCGGCCCTGAATCAGGCCGGGGCGGGACGCCGCTCAGGCGCGTCGCGCAAGCGCCGGGCTGGAGGCGAAGTAGCCGCTGATGCCCGTCAGCATGGCGCGGGCGATCTTGTCCTGGTGTGAGGGACTGCGCAGCAGGCGCTCTTCCTCGGGATTGCTGATGAAAGCCGTTTCCACCAGGATGGACGGAATGTCGGGCGCCTTCAGCACAGCAAACCCCGCGCGCTCCACGCTTTTCTTGTGCAGGCGGTTGATTTTTCCGATTTCGCTCAGGATGCGGTCGCCGACTCGCATGGAGTCGTTGATCTGGGCGGCGGTGGACAGGTCCAGCAAGACCTGCGCCACTTGCTTGTTGTGCGAACCCAGGTCGACGCCGCCGATCAGGTCGGCATCGTTTTCTCGCTTCGCCATCCAGCGCGCCGCCGCACTGGTGGCGCCGTGCTGCGACAGCGCGAATACCGACGATCCGCGCGCGCTGGGCTTGATCCAGGCATCGGCGTGTATGGATATGAACAGGTCGGCCTTGACGCGGCGCGCTTTTTGAACCCTGACCTGCAAGGGCACGAAATAGTCGTTGTCGCGCGTCAGGTAGGCCCGCATATTGGGCTGGGAATCGATAAGCTTCTTCAGCCTGCGGGCGATGCTCAGGACGATGTCTTTTTCACGCGTGCCGTTGCTTCCTATGGCACCGGGGTCTTCACCGCCGTGGCCGGGATCCAGCGCGACCAGTAGGGGCCGATTATCGCGGCGCGGTCCGGATGCCAGGGGCGGCGGCGGAGTTGCGGGCGCGCGAGGCTCTTTGGCGATGGGCGGGAGCTTCTGGCCCGGCACCGAGGGCACGGGAACGTCGGGAGGCGAGCTCTGCGCCAATTCTTCCAGCACTTCGGCCAAGGGGTCCTTGTCGGCCTGGTTCATGATGGCCAGCAAGGGGTCCTGCGCCACTTTCGGATACAGGTCGAGCACCAGGCGGTACTTATATTCGCCTATGGGCTTCAGTGTGAACACCTGGGGCGCAATGGGTTGCTTCAGGTCTATCACCAGCCGCACCACGTCGGGGCGGTTCTGCGCCACCCGCACGGAGCTGATGTAGGGGTCGTTGGGCTTGATCTTGGAGACCAGGTTGTTGATGGTCGAGTTGATACTCAGCCCCTGGATGTCGACGACCAGGCGGTCGGGGTGGTCCAGCGTGAAGTGCTCGGCCTTGAGTTCGCTGTCCATTTCCAGGGTGACACGCGTGTATTCGTCGGCGGGCCAGGTGCGGACCGCGACTATGGTTGCCGCATGCGTCAGCGAGGGAATGACCGGCAGGATGAACAGGCTGCCCGCGGTCGTTATGAGCCGGCGTCGGGAGATGCCCGCTGGCTGCGTTCCGGATGGGGAAGGGCAAGAGTCGTCAGCCATAATTTTCCTTTGTCGCTATGGGCCGCAAGGCTGGCGTATCGCCCGATATCCGCATATTCCAGGTGTATTTCCAGGTCCGGAGGCGGCAATAAAGCGCCTGCTTGCTCCGGCCATTCGATCAAAATCACCGCTTCTTTTTGCAGTATATCGCGAAATCCAGCATCCACCCATTCTCGTGAATCGCTAAATCTATAAAAATCAAGGTGATAGAAGTATAAGTTAGAAAGATTATAGCTTTCAAGCAGTGCGTAGCTGGGACTTTTTATTCTTCCGGTGATTCCGGAGGCGCGCAGCAGGGCGCGGGCGAAGCTGGTTTTGCCCGCGCCGAGGTCTCCGCGCAGATGAATGCGGCCGCCCGGTCGCGCACCGCGCAGGGCCGGATGTGTGCCGCAAAGCAAGGGGGCCAGGCTGGAAGCCAGCTTTATCGTGGCTTCTTCGTCTGGCAAATAGAGCTTATTGCCGATAACTTCATTGCTTTCTTGTGTCATGCCGTTGCCTTAGTTCATTGGCCCCATCATCAGCCAGAAGGGTATGGTCAGTGCCGACAGCAAGGTTCCTATCGACATCGTTGCGGCCACCAGTGGGCCGTTGCCGCCCATTCTCGCGGCCAGCACGTGGGCCGACGAGGCGGTGGGCAAGGCGCCAAATAGCAACAGTGCCTGCCGTTCGACCAGCCCCAGGTCCAGCGCCCAGCCCACGAAAATAGCGAATATCGGAGCGACCATCAAACGCAGGGTGATCATCCAGCTCATGAGCTTGGCGTTGCCGCTGCCGCCTTCCAGGGAAAGCGTGGCGCCCACGCACAGCAGCCCGATGGCGATGGCGCAAGCACCCAAGCGCCCCAGCGTGGCGTCTATGGCTTGGGGAATAGGGACGCCCAGGATATTGCAGGACAGGGCCAGCGCGGTGGCGATGATGAAAGGGTTGCGGAGGATTTCCCGGAACACCTTGCCGTCGTTTTGGCGGGCCAGGGCATGGACGGCGGCGATATTGGAAATCGGCACGGCGAAGCCCACGATGACGGCCATGGCGGTTTGCCCGGCCGAGCCCGCCAGCCCGCCGGCCAGCGACAAGCCCATATAGGTATTGAAACGATAGCCGCATTGTGCGATGGATGCATGGGCAAGGGGTGATGGCTTCAGCACCGGCAGGGCCAGCCAGGACATGGCTACGCCGAGACCCATGACGGCCACCGTGGCCTGCAACAAGGTATAGGTGCCTGACAGGCTCAGTGGCGTTTGCGTGATCGAATGAAACAGCAGCGCCGGAAACAGCACGAAGTAAACCAATTGCTCGGCCCCACGAAAAAAATCGCTGGAAAACCTGAGCTTGTGAAACAGCAGCCACCCCAGTCCGATAAGCAGGAAATCAGGCAATACGAGTTGGATGACGGGCATAGGAATGGAAAGTGCTGGTGCTGCGCATCGACCGCATTCAGGAATTTGCAAGCCGGGCTGGGGGAACGGGGTAAGTAGTAACTAGAACAGACAAAAAAGGGCGATAGCTGTTATCCTGCCACAAAATTTGTCGAGCTTAGCTGAAATTCGGGCGGCTCGTTTTGTATTTCACTCGTTTTTACGGAGTCATTGTTACATGGTTAAATTCCACAATCGATACGCCGCGCTTGCTCTGGCCGCCGGTGTTGCCTCGATGTTCGGCGCCCCTGCCCAGGCTGCCGATTTCCCGACGCAACCCATACGTGTCATCGTTCCCTTCGCGCCCGGCGGTTCCACCGATATCGTGGCTCGCATCGTTACCCAGCGCATGAGCCAGGAACTGGGCCAGACCATGGTTGTCGAAAACAAGGGCGGCGCAGGCGGCGCCATCGGCGCGGCCGAAGCGGCTCGCGCCAAGCCTGACGGCTACACGCTTTCCATCGCCACCGTGTCCACCATGGCGGTCAATTCCGCTTGCCGTCCCAAGGACCTGCCCTACGACCCCCTGAAGGATTTCGTGCCTGTCACCAATTTCGCCAACGTGCCCAACGTCATCGAAGTCAATCCCAAGTTCCCGGCCAAGAACTTCAAGGATTTCGTCAAGGCGCTCAAGGATAACCCCGGCAAGTACACGCACGGCAGCTCGGGCACATGCTCGGTGCTCCACCTGTTCGGCGAGGCCTTCAAGCAAGCCACCGGCACCGACGCCATCCACGTTCCTTACAAGGGTTCGGGTCCGGCCGTCACCGATGCCGTCGGCGGCCAGATCGACAGCATGTTCGACAACCTGCCTTCGTCCATGGGCCAAATCCAGGCCGGCGGGCTGCGCCCCCTGGCCATCGCCTGGCCCGAGCGCCTCAAGTCCTTGCCCGACGTCCCGACGCTGGCTGAAGAAGGCTATCCTCAGCTGAACCAGCCCGCCTGGTACGGCCTGCTGGCACCCGCCGGCACGCCTCCCGCCATCATCAAGCGGCTGCGTGACGCGGCCGTCGTGGCGCTGAAGGATCCCAAGGTCATCGAGACCCTTGAAAAGCAAGGCGCGGCACCCTCCGGCAATACGCCCGAAGAGTTCGCCAAGGAAATCAAGGAACAATACGACTGGGCCAAGCAAGTCGTGGCCAAGGGCAATATCAAGCTCGAATAGTCTTGCGGGCCTGATTCCGAAAGCAAAAAACAGGGGCGTCAGCCCCTGTTTTTTTGTGCTTTATAATCTCAGGCCAACGCCGCGTCCCTGTAGTTAAATGGATATAACTTTCCCCTCCTAAGGGAAGATTGCAGGTTCGATTCCTGCCGGGGACGCCAAGGCCGCAGCGCGCTGTCGCGCGCAAAGCATCGGCCTATCTTGCCAGCAGCGTGGGTGCCAATTCAGCAAGCCCCAGCACACCCGTCAAGACGATCATTCCCGCGACTATCGCCGGAGCCACCCAGGCGATCGATACCGTCCGCGCGTCGTCGCGCAAGATGCGCCTGGCCCTGGCCGCCGAGGTGAAGATCATGAATCCGCACAGGGCAAGCATGGCGCAGCCCAGGCCGGTAATCCAGATGAAATCCCGGTGCCAGCCCGTGCGTATGACGTAAAGGGAGGCCACGCACAGCGATGCGGTCGTTCGCTGCCATGCCAATGCCGTCCGTTCTGGTTGCAGGCCCGGGTCGTTCATGTGCTAAGCAGGAAAAGCGCCGCAATTGCAATGACGCCCATGCAGATCGCCAGGACCGCGACCAGGGGGCCGTGAGCCAGGGGTTCGCTCAAGCGCATCGCCAACTGATTTTTTCTCCAGCGGAAGAAAGCCGCGGCGCTGATCGTGCTGGCGATCAGGATCAGCCCGGCGGCCAGCCAGACCAGGCCATGACGCTCGGGCACGCTTCCGGCGTATTGGTTGAGCACGACGCCGGCGGCCAGTATCGCCAGCGCGGTTCGTACCCATGCCAGAAAGGTGCGCTCGTTGGCCAGAGTGAAGCGGTAATCCGGTTCTTTTCCGACTCGGGTCCAATGTTCTTTTGGTGCCATCCATCCATCCTTCGCCACGCGGGGCCTACAGAATACCGCTTTCAATCGAGGCCCGCAGCAAGCGGCGGGCGGTTTTTTTACCGGGCCAGCATCCGGTCTATCCCAAGCACGACCAAGGCGCCGCCGGCCAGGCCGTTGACGGCCCGTTCAATGCGCAGATAACCGTTTCTGAGCGCGGCCGTGCCAAACACAAGCGATACTCCCCAGTGCCATGTCATGGACATCGTCGCCACCATGATGACGGTGACGATGTAGAACCAGCCAGGGGCCTGGGCGGGAACCAGGGCGGCGAATGCGCTGGTCCAGAAAGCGGCCCCTTTGGGGTTGGTGATGCAGGTCAGCAAGCCGATGCGGTAGCCGGAGGCTCTTGCCTTTGGGCCGACGGCGGCCGCAGCGTGGCTGGGCTTCCTGGCGGCAGGCCGGAAGGCCGACCGCAGCAGCCGGATTCCGTACCAGGCCAGGTAGGCCGCACCGACCAAGCGCACGCCGGAGGCCAGCATGGGGTGTTGCGCCAGCAAGGTCGAGACTCCCGCCAGGGCCACCACAACCCAGAAGATCGATCCGGTGGTCACGCCCAGGACGACATAGCGGGCCTCCTTGTGCTTTCCATCCAGGGCCATCTGGCTCAGTATGAAGAAATTCGGGCCTGGGCTGATCAGGACCATCAGGTAGATGCCTGCAATCAGCAGCAGTGAGGATAGGTATGCCATGGTGTCCGGCCTATGCCTGGTGAACGAGTGGAAGCCGATGGATTTTATTCCGTGTCGGCCATTGCCGCTCCTAGCCGCCTTCCGTCCGCTTGCCGGCGACCGCTGCGCCTGCTTTCATCAAGACCAGGAAGTTGTCGATGGCCGGGTTGGAATTGGCCGGATGCCTGGCCGCCAGCAGCTCCGCGCGTATGGCGCCCACGTCCCGCAATTCCAGATAGGTCAGCGTGTCGGCGCGCAGGCGCGACAGGGAGGCGGGCACGATGGCGGCGCCTATACCGGCTTCCACCGACGTCAGTATGGTGGGAATCATGCTTTCCTGAACGATGTTGGGCGTTGCACGGCTCTGCGCGACCAGCATCTGGAATATCTGGCTGAAATAGCGCGAGTTCTGGCGCGCGTACCCTATCATGTCGAAGGACATGGCTTTTTTCAGGGACAGCGATTTAGCACCGGAGCGCAGCCCGGGATGGTCCTGGCGGACGGCGAAAACCAGCGGCTCGGAATAGATGAGTTCGGGGGCAAGGTCAGGGTCGGCGAAGGGCGGGCGCAGCAGGGCCAGGTCCAGGTGGCGCTTGTATAGCGCCTCGGGCATTTCGCTGGAGTTCATTTCCTTCAGGTCGAGCACGACCTCCGGATATTGCAGGCGAAAGCGGTAGAGGCTTTGGGAAAGATTGGAATACGAGGCGCTGGGCGTGAGCCCCAGCGTCAGCCGGCCCTTTTCCCCGCGGTGGACCTGTTGCACGGCCTGTATGGCCAGCTCGGTGTCTTTGTTCAACTGCGTCAGGCGCCGTTGCAGCTCCAGCCCGGCCGGCGTCAGGCGCACCGAACGCGTGGAGCGCGTCAGCAATTGCACCTTCAGTATCTCTTCCAGTTTCTTGATGCTCTGGCTAAGAGGCGGCTGCGTCATGAAGAGGCGCTGGGCCGCGCGCCCGAAATGCAATTCCTCGGCCACCACGGCAAAAACGTTCAGCAAGCGGCTATCTATCATGGCATGTGGAAAACGGTGTGATTGAACGGCAGGCGCGGAAGTCCATGGCCAGCTCGTCTATTACGTGGAAAAAAAGATCAATAAGCAATTAAAACAATATTAGACAACATAATAGGCCTATCCTACGATGCCTTCCACACTGGAACCCGGACATGGTGTCGTGGGTGATTGGGCCGTAAGGCCGGGATGGAGATAAGACCATGATCAAGAATTCAAGACGCTATCTTGCCGCGCTGCTGGTCGCGGGCTGTTATGCGGGCCTTTCCGCCGGCGTGGCGCAGGCCGCCGACTATCCCTCGCAGGCCATCACTTTCATCGTTCCTTATTCCGCCGGCGGCAGTTCGGATACGCGCTCGCGCCAGCTGGCTCAAAAAATGGGCGAAAGCCTGGGCACGACAGTCGTGGTCGAGAACCGGCCGGGCGCCAGCGGCAATATCGGCACCAGCCAGATCGCCCGCGCCAAGCCCGACGGCTACACCATAGGCCTGGGCAATTTCGCGCCCATGGCCGTGAATAAATCCCTGTACGGGAAAACGCTGCCCTTCGATCCCGAGAAGGACATACAGCCCATCGCCCTGATCGAGCGCGGTGCCATGGTGCTGGGCGTGAGCTCGAAATCGCCTTATACCAACGTGGCCCAGTTGGTGAAGGACGCCAAGACCAAGTCCAATCACTTGAACTACGCCTCCACCGGCGCGGGCGGGGCGTCCCACCTGGTCAGCGAGCTGTTCAAGGATAGCGCCGGCTTCGATGCCGTCCACATTCCCTATCGCGGCGGTGCTCCCGCGTCCAACGACCTGATCGCCGGCAATGTGGACTTTTATCTGGAGCTGGCCAGCCTGTTCATTCCGCACATCACGTCCGACCAGCCCCGCCTGCGCGCCTTGGGAGTCGCATCGGACGAGCGCCTGAAGGCGCTGCCCAACGTGCCCACCTTCAAGGAGCAGGGAATAGACCTGGTGGCATCCAACTGGTTTGGCGTGATCGCTCCGGCGGGTGTGCCGCAGGATGTCGTGGCCAAGCTGAACAAGGCGGTCAACCAGGCTCTTGCCGAAGAAAGCTATCGTTCCGTGGTTCAGGCGCAAGGGGCGGAAGTCGCCGGCGGCAGCCCCGAGGATTTCCGCGCTTTCATCCGCAGCGAGTCTGAACGTTGGGCCAAGTTGATCCAGCAAAAGAACATCACTGTCCAATAGGTGTTTCATGCAGGAAATGCAGTCCACATTGCAGGCCATAAGGCGCGGTGACGCCCGGATCGAAGCGTGGGCTTACCTGCCCGAGCCCGGCGATGCCCGGCCGCAGGCGGCCGGGCCGGGCGGTCCTCTTGCGGGGCTGCTGTTCGGCGTCAAGGACGTCATCGACGTGCAAGGCATGCCCACGGGCTGCGGCGCGTCCTTGCGCCGGACGCCGCCCAGCATGTTCGACGCCTCTTGCGTTGCCCAACTGCGTGCGGCGGGCGCGGTGCCTATAGGCAAGACCGTGACCGCCGAATACGCTTTCACCGCAGCGGGTCCCACGCGCAATCCGTGGAATCCGGCCCATACGCCGGGCGGCTCGTCCAGTGGTTCGGCCGCCGCCGTGGCGGCCGGCATGGTGCCCATGGCCCTGGGCACACAAACGGGCGGGTCCATCATCCGGCCCGCCGCGTTCAACGGAGTGGTCGGGTTCAAGCCCTCGTTCGGCTATGTGCACCGCGCCGGAATGACGGTGCTGTGCGACACCCTGGACACCATAGGATGGTTCACCAGGGACGTGGAGCTGGCCGCCCGGGTGGCCGAGGTCTTCCTGCCGGGGCCGCCGCCACGGCTGCCCGATACCTCCGAGCTGCGGATCGCCGTAATGCCTTGCCAGGGCGCGGTGCCGCTGGACGCCGACGCCAGGCATGTATTGGAGCAGGCAGCGGCCGCGTTACAGCCGCTGTGCCGCCAAGTGGATTGGCTGGATCTGGACGAGGATGTCGGCGTGTTAAGGTCGCTGCATGCGCGCATCATGCGCTACGAGTTGGCGCGGGGGCTGTTGCCGGTATGGCGCAGCGAGCCCGAGGCCCTGAGGGCATCGACCATGGACGGCATCCGCCAGGGCTTGCAACTGGACCCCGCCGCATACGGCGCGATGCAGGCCAGGCGGGCCGAGATACTGGGACGCTGGAACGAGCGCTTCGCCGACTACGATTTCATCCTGACCCCCAGCGCTCCCGGAGCGGCCCCCGAGGGGCTGGCCACCACCGGGTCCTCCACCTTCAATTGCATTTGGTCCTTGCTGGGCTGGCCCTGCATACATCTGCCTTGCGCGTTCTCGGACCAAGGCTTGCCCCTGGGGGCGCAATGGGTGGGCAGGCCCGGGCAGGACGCCTTGTTGTTGCAACTTGCCCAGCGTTTGCACCCGGCGCTGGACCGGCGCGGCGACAAAGCGCGGCGCTGGCCAGATTACCAGTAAGCTACGCTGTTCTACTTCGTGTCCAGGCCGACGGAAACGGGCTTGGCGCCCAATAGATCGAGCAGGGCCGAGGGCGGTACGCCTATCAGGTAGCCGCGTCGCCCGCCGTTGAGGTAGATGGCGTCGAAGGCCAGCAGCTCTTCCTCCATCCACACAGGCATTTTCTTGCGGGTGGCGAAGGGTGAGGTTCCGCCCACCAGATAGCCCGAGTGCTTTTGCGCGGTTTCGACAGAGCAGGGGGCGACTTTCTTGGCACCGATCTGGCGGGCCAGGTTCTTGGTCGACACCTCGCGGTCGCCGTGCATGACGATCACCAGCGGTTTGGCGTTTTCGTCTTCCATGATCAGGGTCTTGGCCACCTGGTGCAGGTCCAGGCCCAATTGCCTGGCGGCTTCCATGGCGCCGCCGTGGTCGACGTAGTCGTAGGGATGCTCGGTGAAAGCAACGCGGTTTTTCTTCAAAAATTGTGTCGCCGGCGTTTCCGAGACGTGCTTGTCTTTAGCCATATTTTCAGCAAGTAGAAAGTTCTTGAAAGGCTGTTGCACCGCTAGCAGCGCCCCTTGTATGTTCACTGGCTTAAAGCCAGGCCGGCGCCATCATCCGCGGGGATGGTGTTTGGCATGCAATGCCTTGAGCCTTTCGCGCGCCACATGAGTATAAATCTGGGTGGTGGAAATATCGGCGTGGCCCAGCAACATCTGCACCACGCGCAGGTCGGCGCCGTGATTGAGCAGGTGCGTGGCGAAGGCGTGGCGCAGCACGTGGGGCGACAAAGGCGCGTGTATGTCCGCCAGCAGTGCGTATTTTTTCACGATCAGCCAGAAGGACTGCCGGGTCATGGCGGCCGCGCGGCTGGTAACGAAAAGGGCGTCGCAGCGGCGCGCGCCCAACAGCTCGGGCCGCGCCTGTTTCAGGTACAGGTCTATCCAGTGCTGGGCTTCCTCGCCCAGCGGCACCAGCCTGTCCTTGCCGCCCTTGCCCAGGACGACGCGCACCACGCCTTCGGTCAGACTGGCGTCCAGCGCGCCCAGGCCGACCAACTCGCTGACGCGCAGGCCGGTGGCATATAGCGTTTCCAGCATCGCGCGGTCGCGCAGGCCGCGCGGGCTGCGCGTGTCGGGGGCCTGCAGCAGGGCGTCCACCTGGTCTTCGGACAAGGTCTTGGGAAAGCGCGCGGCCTGCTTGGCGGCGCGCAGGGTCAGGCAGGGGTCGCTGTGGACTATGCCTTGCCGCAGCGCCCATAGGTAATACCGCCTAAGGGCGGCCAGCCGGCGGTTTGCCGTCGTGGCCTTGCTGGCGGCATGCTTGGCGGCGAACCAATCCTGGATGTCGGCGGCGTCCGCCTGCTCCAGCGCCTTGTGCAGCGTGGCGTGCAGCCACTGGGCGAAGGCGGTCAGGTCGCGGCGGTAGGCCGACAGGGTGTTCTGGGCCAGGCCGTCTTCCAGCCAGACGGCGTCCAGGAATGAATCTATCGTAGCGGGCGGTGAAAAGGCCAAAGTTCGTCGTGTGTCGGTCAAAATTCAGCAAGTGGACGCCCACCGGGCCGATGCCCGCCGTGGCGTCCTTGGCATCTTATCGCAGACGTCTGTCGACGAGGCTGGTTGACTGGTCGTTATATAGGTATATATATTACGAGAAACCGCTACCAGAAACCGACAGTGCCTCGGGAGAGGAAACACCGCATCTGCGGCATGGAGACGGGTACGTCGGGCCGGACGCCAAAATGAGAGGAAGAACATGAACGCGAAGAAATTCATAGCCGCCGCCGCGCTGCTGGGCCTGGGATGGCAGACGCAGGCCTCGGCCGCCGACCTGTTGGTGGGGGCGGCCGCCAGCCTGACCAATGCATTCACCGAAATCGCGACGGCCTTCCAGCAAGAGCATCCGGGCTCCAAGGTGCTGATGAGTTTTGCAAGCTCGGACGCGGTGGCGGCGCAGGTCGTCCAGGGGGCGCCCATGGATATCTTTGCCTCGGCCGATCAGAAGGCCATGGACAAGGCCGCTGCCGCCGGCAGCATCGATGCGGGCACGCGGCGCGATTTCGTACGCAACGAGGTCGTGCTGATCGTGCCGGCCGACAGCAAGCTGGGCATCGCTTCGGTGGCCGATCTGAAGGCGGCCGGCATCAAGCGTGTGGCTCTGGGCAACCCTGCTACGGTGCCCGTGGGACGCTACACCAAGGCTGCGCTGGAGCACACCGGCGACTGGGATGCCGTCAGGAAAAACGAAGTGCTGGGCCAGAATGTGCGGCAGGTGCTGGACTACGTGGCGCGCGGCGAGGTCGATGCGGGCTTTGTGTTCGCCACCGATGCGGCCATCATGCCGGGCAAGGTCAAGGTGGTGGCCAGGCTGGCTTCGCCCACCCCGGTGCTGTATCCGATTGCGCTGGTCAAGCGCGACGGCCGCCATCCGCTGGCTCAGGCCCTGCTGGACTACATCGGGTCGCCCAAGGGTGAGGCCATATTGGCCAAATACGGTTTTTCCAAACCATAGACCGGGCTAGCCATGTCGGATGTCGGCGTTCCCCTGCTGCTGTCGCTGAAGGTGGCGGGCTGGGCGACTTTTTTTGCCACCGTGCTGGGGGTCTCCGCCGCCTACGGGCTGTCGCGCTGGCGTTCGGCCTGGCGCGATGCCCTGGATGCCGTGCTGACCCTGCCGCTGGTGCTGCCGCCCACCGTCATCGGCTACTACCTGCTGGTATTGCTGGGGCGCCGGGGTTGGCTGGGCTCCTTCCTGGCGGACTGGGACATTGTGCTGGTCTTCACCTGGCAAGGGGCCGTGGTCGCGGCCACCGTGGTGGCTTTCCCCATGGTGCTGAAAGCGGCCCGCGCGGCCTTCGAGGGGGTGGATCCGGCCCTGGAGAACGGCGCGCAGGTGCTGGGGGTCAGCGCCGCCGGCACCTTCTTCCGGGTCACGCTGCCGCTGGCCGTGCCCGGCATCCTGGCGGGCGTATTCCTGGCCTTTGCGCGCGCCCTCGGTGAGTTCGGCGCCACGCTGATGATAGCGGGCAGCATACCCGGAAAAACTCAAACTCTGTCCATCGCCATCTACGAGGCGGTGCAGGCCGGCAATGACGCTGCGGCCGCCATCCTGGTGGGTGTGACGTCGCTGACCTGCGTCGTGGTGCTGTGGGTGGCGGGCAGACTGGCCCCCGACCGGACGCGCACCGTCAGCCAAAGGGCGGCGCTGCGATGATGCATCTGGACATCAAGCGGCGCATGGTCGCCGGCGCCAGGCAGTTTTCCCTGGACATCCAGCTGGACGCCTCGGCCCGCCGCATCGCCCTGTTCGGCGCATCGGGCGCGGGCAAGACCTTGACCGTGCAGGCCATCGCCGGCCTGATGCGCCCCGACAGCGGGTGCATACAGGTGGCCGGAAGGACTTTCTACGATGCCGGGCAGGGAATCTTTCTTCCTCCGCAGGAGCGCCGGGTGGGCTATCTGCAGCAGGACTACGGCTTGTTTCCGCATCTGACGGTGGCTCAGAATGTGGCCTTCGGCCTGAAAAAAGGCTGGCTGAACCCGCGGGGCCGGGTGCTGACCGAGGCGGCCCGCCATTGGATAGACGCCTTCGAGCTGGGCGGCATCCTGAACAGCTATCCGGCCGAGATATCGGGAGGGCAGAAGCAGCGGGCGGCCCTGGCCCGCGCGCTGGCCGTGGAGCCCGATGTGCTGCTGCTGGACGAGCCCCTGTCGGCCCTGGATGCCGGCCTGCGGGAGAAAATGCGCGCCGAGCTGGCGGCGCTTCAAGCCAGGCTGGATATTCCGACGATATTGATTACCCACGACCCGGACGATGCGCTGGCGTTGGCCGACCGCATCTATCGGATACAGGACGGACGGGTTGTGGACGAGTACGACGCGGCGCGCCTGCCGCGCGCTCAGTCCAGCACGCCCATCATCACGCTGGACGCTTTGAAGATCGCGTAGACCTCTTGCTGCTCGCGCAGATCCAGCGCCGCCAGGCTGTCCATGCTGAGGACGGCGGCCAGCACCTGGCCGCCCGGCAGCTCGATGCCGGCCTCTGCATGGATCGCGCCTTCCACGATGCGGACGATGCGCCCCCGCAACTGGTTGCGGGCCGATAGCTTCATATCACCGTCGGGCAGGCCTACGATCACCGACGACGCCTTGATGAAGGCCAGCGCCCGCCGGCCCGGCTGCAGCGCCAGGTTTTGCACGCTTTCGCTGGTGATGGAGGCGACGATCTCGATGCCGCCGCCCACGTCCAGGATCACTTCGTCGTTCACCGCGCCGTGCTTGACGCGGGCCACCGTGCCGGCCAGCTTGTTGCGCGCCGATGTTTGTACCATCATGTTCTGTATGAGCTCCAGATTGCGGGACGAGGAACTGCTGGCGGCGGCCAGCCGGGCCATGAAGCGCTCGTGCTCTTTGTTCAATTGGCGGTAAAGCTGGATCAGGTCCAGGGCCCGCGCCGTCAGGCTGGCGCCGCCGCCGCGCTGACCGCCGGTGCTGCGCAGCACCAGGGGCTCGCCCGCCAGATTGTTCATGGTGTCGACGGCATCCCAGGCGGCCTTGTAGCTCAGGCCTATCTTGCGGGCCGCCGCGCTGATGGAGCCTTCCTCGTCTATGGCCGTCAGCAGCGCCATGCGCTTGCGGTTGCCCCAGTTCTGCCGGCCCGAGCGGAACCAGATCGAGCCGTCCAGCTCGATGGGCGCGGCGCTGGAGGCGTTATCGTCCTGATCATGCATGCCGCGTAGTGTAGGGCCTCCCGCCTTGAAAAGGGAAGCCGGGGCCCGCCTTTCCCTTTCGCGCGGGCAAGCCCTAGAATGGACCCCTTGTGAACAGCACAGCCCAAGAACGATGGATGCATTCGACTCCGTGGATCTGGACGAGCTTTCGGGGCCTGGCTCCGAAGGCACCCTGGTCCTGACCGTCAACAACCGCCACGCGCGCCGCGTGCTGGCCGAGTTGTCGGCCGGCCTGGGCCCCGACCGCAGCGTCATGGCCGTGCCCGACATCCTGCCTCTTTCAGCCTGGCTGCGCCGGGCGGCGGACCGCCTGTCCTTCGTGCCCGAGTCGCGCCAGCCCATGCATGTGCTGGATGCTTTCGGCGCGCAGCTGCTTTGGCGGCGCGTCATCGCCGAGGCCGAGGCGGACCACGTTCTGCTCGACGTTTCCCAGGCGGCCCGCCTGGCGGCCGAGGCCGATCGCCTGGTCGACGATTGGCGCATCCAGGTGCCGGCGGAATACGAAACCTCCGATTACCAGCGCTTCCGCGTATGGCGCCGCAACTATCGTGCTGCGCTGGAGCGCATGGACATGGAGGACGGCAACACGGCCTACGAGCGCATCGGCCAGGCGCTGGCCGACGGCACGCTGGAAATGGATTTCGACACCTTGGTCATGGCGGGCTTCAATGAAATGTCGCCGCGCTTGTCGGGCATGCTGTCGGCCATGCGGGAGCGCGGCCTTAGGG
>JBARWC010000192.1:0-5285 GCA_049646585.1 Burkholderiaceae bacterium
CCGCGTGGTCGGCGGCATCCAGCGCCTCGCTGGCGCCGGTCAGATCGGGCGGCTTGGCCGCCATGGCCGAGACCGCGCGCTCGCATTGATAGTGCACCAACTGCGGCACAGGCTCGTCGATCAGGGCGCGCAGGCGCTTGACCGCTTCGATGGCGCGCGGCCAGTCATGTTCGGATTCGTAAATGCGTATCAGCGCGCGCACGGCAGGCACGGCGAAGCGCGTATCCAGGACTTGCTCGAAGGCCTGTTCGGCGCGATCCAGCATGCCGGCCTTCAGAAAATCCTGGGCCAGCTCGTGCTGGGCGCTTTCACGATCGGCTTGCGGCAGGTCGGCGCGCGACAGCAGGCTTTGATGCACCCGGATCGCGCGCTCCATTTCGCCGCGGCGGCGGAACAGGCTGCCCAACGCAAAGTGCAGCTCGGACGTTTCCGGATCGAGCTTGGCAACCTCGATGAAGGCATCGATGGCCCTGTCGGGCTCTTCGTTAAGCAGGAAATTCAGCCCCTTGAAATAGGAATTCGGCAAGGAGCGGGTTTCGGAAAGCATCTGCCGGAAATCCACTCGCGCCGCTATCCATCCCAGCGCGAAGAGCAAAGGCAGAAATATCAACCACCAGGGTTCAAAGTCCACTGAGTTCAACCTTGTTGCGAATTACAGGGGTGCCAGGGGCGCGACGGTCTCCGGAGCCACGGCTGCGGCGGGCACGTCGGGATGCCGATTTTTTTCTTCCAGCCGGGCCAGCTCGCGCCTAAGCTTGGCCGCTTCGCGGCGACGGCGCATGATGGACGGCGCCGCGATCAGCAGGCCCAGGATCACGCCCAGCACAAACACCGCCAGCATGACGACGATAAGAGGAACGCCCGTGACGACATGGTCGGCGAAAAAGCTTACGTCCACCGGCCCGGTGTTCTTCAAAGCGAACATCAGCACGACGATGAACACAGCCAGCCTCAAGATCCAAACCAAGTAACGCATGGGAATACTCCATAAATCGGGAATCCGATAATTGTAAGGGGAATCGGGCGGGAATCCCGCTAATGCGCCAAATAGAAAAGGGCCCCCGCATGGGAGGGCCCTGTTTCAGCGATTGCGCCACCGGCAGCGACGAGTCGAACCGGGCTTAACCGTGCATGATGCGCGTGTCGAGCTGGCCCAGCGAAAAGATGGGCTCGGCATCGTCGTTGGCCGCATTCTGCGCATCAAAGGCCGAATCGACCCGTTCGCGCAGTTCTTTGCCGGGCTTGAAGTGCGGCACCTGTTTGCCAGGCACCATGACCTTCTCGCCCGATTTGGGATTGCGGCCCACGCGCGGCGAACGCTCGGACAAGGAAAAGCTTCCGAATCCACGGATCTCGATGCGCTGACCGCTGGCCAAGGCCTGGGTCATGGCATCGAGCACCGTCTTGACGGCGTAGTCCGTGTCGCGCGCCGCCAGCTGCGGGTAGCGGCTGGCAAGTATCGCTATCAGTTCCGACTTTGTCACGCCGATTAACCGTCGTCGCGCTGCTGGTCGAGCTTGGCCTTGAGCAGGGCGCCCAGGTTGGTCGTGCCGGAAGAGGCACTGGCTTCGGACATGCGCTGGATGGTGTCGGCCGTTTCGGCGTTGTCGCGCGCCTTGATCGACAGCTGGATCGAACGCGTCTTGCGGTCGATGTTGACGATCATGGTTTCGACGTTGTCGCCGACGTTCAGCACGGTGCTGGCGTCTTCGACGCGGCCGGCCGAGATTTCGGATGCACGCAGATAACCTTCGACGTCGACCGACAGGGTCACGACAGCGCCCTTGGCTTCGACCGACTTGATGACGCCGGGAACGACCGCGCCCTTGTCATAGGTGGCCACGAAGTTGTTGAACGGATCGCCTTCCAGCTGCTTGATGCCCAGCGAGATGCGTTCCTTGTCGGTGTCGATGCCCAGAACCACGGCGTCGATTTCGTCGCCCTTCTTGAAGTTGCGCACGGCTTCTTCGCCGGTTTCCGTCCAGGACAGGTCGGACAGGTGAACCAGGCCGTCGATGCCGCCGGGCAAGCCGACAAACACGCCGAAGTCGGTGATCGACTTGATGGCGCCGCGGACCTTGTCGCCACGCTTGAAGTTGATGGAGAACTCTTCCCAGGGATTCGCACGGCACTGCTTCATGCCCAGCGAAATGCGGCGGCGGTCTTCGTCGATTTCCAGGACCATGACTTCGACTTCTTCGCCCAGGGTGACGACCTTGCGCGGATCGACGTTCTTGTTGGTCCAGTCCATTTCAGAGACGTGCACCAGGCCTTCGATGCCGGCTTCGACTTCAACGAACGCGCCGTAGTCGGTCAGGTTGGTAACCTTGCCGAACAGGCGGGTGCCTTGCGGGTAGCGGCGAGCAAGGCCGACCCAGGGGTCTTCGCCCAGCTGCTTGACGCCCAGCGAGACGCGGCTCTTTTCCTGGTCGAACTTGAGGACCTTGGCTTCGACTTCCTGGCCCACTTGCAGGACTTCCGAAGGATGGCGGACACGGCGCCATGCCATGTCGGTGATGTGCAGCAGGCCGTCGATACCGCCCAGGTCGACGAACGCGCCGTAGTCGGTGATGTTCTTGACCACGCCCTTGACCACAGCGCCTTCGCTGAGGGTTTCGAGCAGCTTCTGACGCTCTTCGCCCATGCTGGCTTCCAGGACCGAGCGACGCGACAGCACAACGTTGTTGCGCTTGCGATCGAGCTTGATGACCTTGAACTCCATGGTCTTGCCCTCGTAGGGCGTGGTGTCCTTGACCGGGCGCAGGTCGACCAGCGAGCCGGGCAGGAAGGCGCGGATGCCGTTGGTCATGACGGTAAGACCGCCCTTGACCTTGCCGGTGATCGTGCCGGTAACCATTTCGCCCGATTCCAGGGCTTGTTCCAACTGCAGCCAGGCCGACAGGCGCTTGGCGCGGTCACGCGACAGGATGGTGTCGCCGTAACCGTTTTCGAGCGAATCAATGGCGACCGAAACGAAATCACCCGCTTCGACTTCGAGTTCGCCCTGATCGTTCAGGAATTCTTCAAGGGGGATCAAAGCCTCGGACTTGAGGCCGGCATTGACCACGACGAAATTATGATCGATGCGCACGACTTCTGCGGAAATTACCTCACCGGACTTCATGTCCTGGTTTTTGATGCTTTCGGCAAACAGATCGGCAAAGCTTTCGCCGCCGGTGGCGGCAGAGGTGGAAATGGTGGACATTAAGTTAAATCCAAAAGCCGGAAATGGCTGTTAAAAACACACCAGGACGCATCGCCCCAGTGGAGTAGAAAATAATCCCGGACGTCGTCGGTAAAAGCTTCAATCAGCCTTCCCGCGAGCCGCCTGGAACCCCAGGCTCGACCAGTAGTCGAGTACTATCCCGACCGTTTCATCGATGCTTAAATTCGATGAATCGACCGTTTTTGCGCCCGGCGCCGCAACGAGCGGCGCGTTCGCCCTGCTGCGGTCGCGCTCATCGCGCGCACGCATATCTTCCAGCAGGTCCGCTAGGTTAGCAGAAATCCCCTTTCCCTTCAACTGCTTACAGCGTCTTTCCGCCCTCGCCTCAACGCCGGCCACCAGAAATATCTTCAGGGGCGCATCCGGGAAGACCACCGTGCCCATGTCGCGGCCGTCGGCCACCAGGCCCGGCGCCAGGCGAAAAGCCCTCTGGCGCTCCAGCAAGGCCTGACGGACGGGGCCGTAGGCGGCGACCCGGGAGGCCAGATTGCCTATGCTTTCCTGGCGGATCAGCGCGCCCACGTCCTGGCCGTCCAGCAGCACCTGTTCACCCTGGAAGGCGACGTCCAGGCCCAGGGCTGTCCGCGCCACCGCGGCCTCGTCGCCCACATCCACGCCCTGCTGCTGAGCGGCCAGGGCGGTCAGGCGGTACAGCGCGCCGCTATCGAGCACCGCCCAGCCTAGCGCCTGGGCGACATGATGAGCGATGGTGCCCTTGCCGGAGGCCGTGGGGCCGTCGATGGTGATGACGGGAATGTCTGTCGGTATCGGGCTCATGCGCACACCAGTTCGCGAAACACGGAAAAATAATCAGGGAAGGTCTTGCTGACGCAGTCCGGGTCCAATATGGTCACCGGCACCGGACCGAAGGCCGCCAGCGAAAAACACATGGCCATGCGGTGATCGTCATAGGTCTCGATGGATGCGGACCGCCAGGCCGATGAAGCAATGGGCGTCACCTTCAGCCAGTCGGGGCCGGACTCGACTTGCGCGCCCAGCTTTTGCAACTCGGTATGCATGGCATGGATGCGGTCAGTTTCCTTGACCCGCCAGCTGCCGATATTGCGCAGCATGCAGGGGCCGTCGGCGTACATGGCCATGGCGGCGGCCGTCATGGCCGCATCGGGGATCAGGTTGAAATCCCGGTCGAAGGCCTTGAGCTTTTCGCCCTGGGCCACCCGCGGGCCGCTGACTTCGATGGAGTCGGGATGACGCAGGACCGTCGCCCCCATTTCCTGGACGACGTCGGCAAACGCCATATCGCCCTGGATGCTGTCCGATCCCGCCCCCAGTATGCGGACGGGCCCTCCGCCTATGGCGCCCAGGGCCATGAAATAAGACGCCGTCGATGCGTCGCCTTCGATGGCGATACGGCCGGGCGAGGTGTAGCGCGATCCGGCGGGGATGACGAAGCGCTGCCATCCTTCTCGCTGGACTTTCACGCCGAACCTGGCCATCAGGTTCAAGGTAATGGATATATAGGGCTTGGAGATCAGCTCGCCGTCGACCTCTATGGCGACGTCGACCGAGGCTCGCGCGGCATGGATGGGTGCGGCCATCAGCAAGGCCGTCAGGAACTGGCTGGATACCGACCCTTTCACCCGCAAGGGTTGGTCGGCCCGGATGGCGCCCCGCCCTATCGCCAGCGGCGGGTAGCCGGGGTTGCCCAAATAGCGTATGTCGGCGCCCTGCGCCGTCAAGGCGTCCACCAGGTCGCCTATCGGCCGCTCATGCATCCGGGGCACGCCGGACAATTTGTAATCGCCTCCCATCACGGCCAGGGCGGCGGTCAAGGGGCGAAAGGCGGTGCCGGCATTGCCCAGGAACAGTTCCGCGCTTTGCGTCGTAAAGGGGCAGCCCCCGCCGATGCGCGCCTCGTGTGTTCCTTGCAGTTCGACCTGCACGCCCAGTTGGCGCAAGGCCGCCAGCATGACACGCGTGTCGTCCGAATCCAGCAAACCTTCCAGCTCGGTCTGCCCCTGAGCCAGCGCCGCCAGCAACAGCACCCGGTTCGAAATACTTTTGGATCCCGGCAATTTCACCTGGCCCGCCGCAGCCC
>JBARWC010000193.1:0-12831 GCA_049646585.1 Burkholderiaceae bacterium
GGTTCAGGCCCAGCAGGGCCACATGGCCGTGGCCCGCCAGGCCTGCCAGGTCGGCCAGCAAGGCGATGACGCCCCTATCGGGCGTCTGTTGGGCGTCGCAGGCCATCAGCAGTCGCTCGGGAGGCTGCGCCTGAAGGTCGTCCAGCAGCTTCTTGCGCTGCGGGCGGCTGTCGACGATGCCCAGGTCGGCCACCGCGGCGGGCAGTTCCGCGGGCGGCCATGGCCGGTCCGCAGGCAGCTCGATGCCGACCAGCAGGGGTTGGCCGGCCGGCGCAAGAGCGTGCCCTGCGGGCTGGATGTGAGCCTGGAATGCGGGTGTTTGGGGTGCGTCGATGCCGGCATTCTCGCTGGCGGGCGACAGGCGGTCGCGCAGTTCGGCGTAGCCCGGCAGGGTAGGGTCCAGCTCGATGGCGGCAAGCCGGGTTTTCACGGTCAGCAGGCTAAGAGCCAGGCAAGCCAGACGCGGCAGCAGGCCGTAGACCACCACGCAGGCGATCAGCCAACTGGACCACAGGGCCTGGGCCGATTCGGGCAGCGCCTGCAGCCCATCGCTGGCGCGTATGACGGCCTCGGACGGCATCGCGAAACCCAGTTTTGAAGGTAGCCAGCCCAGGGCGGTGGTGATGGCGACGAAGGTATCCGGCGAAAGCAGCGTGGTTTCCCAATTGAAGCTGTAGCGGCGGGCCGACAAGATGCCCAACAGGGTCAGTAGCAGGCTGCCGAAGGCGATGGTCCACAGGCCGTGGCTGATGCCGCCCAGTAGCCAGCGCAGGGCGTTGGCGCGGCTCAGTATTTCCATGAGGGCGCGTGGCACCAGGGCGGCGTCGGGGCCGCGGGCGAGCTTGCGCGTCAGCCAAAGCCAGCATGTGCCAAGCCAGGTGGTGCCGGCGGGCGCCCTTGCCGCAAAGCTCAGCAGCCAGAACAGGAAGGACAGGCCGTGCAGGCCCAGCAGGGCTACCAGCGCCAGCAGCAGGTTCACCGGTCGGCTGCCGTCGCCCAGGGCGCCCAACGCCGCACCGGCGCCGGCCAGCAGGGCGATCAGGCCCAGGCCGGCCAGTGCCAGGCGCGAGCCCTGCGTCCATTGCCCTATGGGCTGATCCAGTTTTTCGCGCTGCCCCAGATAATGGGCGCGCACCAGCACGCGCTGGGTATAGCTGCCGCCCTCGGTGCGCGCGCGCCTGACCTCCATGGAGTCTTCCAGAGGCCCCCACAGCGCTTCGCGCAGCCTTAGGGTTTCCGCCATCCAGTAGCCATGCAGGGACGGCGGCCGCAGGGCATCGCGCACCGCGGAGTCAGGCATCCGTATAGGCGCCGGAGGTCGGGTCGTCGAGCCAGCTACCCAGTTTCTCGTGTGCCTGGGCCTTGACTTCGGGGGTGATGTAAAACGCCACGGTCGCCAGCGCGGCGGTCATGACGCTCAGGTCGTCGGTGTAGCCGATAAGCGGGGCGAGATCGGGAATGGCGTCCAGGGGAAATATGAAATAGCCCAGCGCGCCGTAGATGACGCGCTTGGCCCATTTGGGCGTGTGTTCGTTCTGTACCGCGTAGTATAGGTACAGCGCCTTTTCCAGCGCGCCCCGACCGATGGACTGGGCACGGGGACCCAGCTTCTTCCAGAAGCGGCTTGCCGAATAAGCGTTTCGGTAGCGTGATGTGTTCATAATGCCTCCAGGGGCCAGGGCCTGTTGCGGGAAGGGGCCCTGGCCGATTTCCCGCTGGGCGGATTCCCTATTGTATCGGGCGCCGGGCATTTGCGTTCCGTGCTCCGGCGGCCCCGAAGGCGGGAAAATAAAAGGCGCCCGGATGACACCGGGCGCCTGCCGCGCCGCCTTGGCCCGGCTGGGGGCGCGACTGAGCGTTACGTCAGCTTTTCTTGGCGATGAGGCCGTAGATGAAAAGAACGATGATGGCGCCCACGATGGAGCCTATCCAGCCCGCGCCTTCGCCGGGTTGGTAGATGCCCAGCGCGCCGCCCAGGTAGCCGGCGACGACCGAGCCGATGATACCCAGGATGATGGTCATGATGATGCCCAGCTTCTGGTCGCCGGGCATAATGGCCCGGGCGAGCAAGCCCACGATAAAGCCCACGATGATCATGCTGATAATACCCATGGCTATCCTTTCTGAAAGTGGAAGAATACGGTTCTGTATGGCCCGTCCCGCGAACAATCATAGAGACGCGGGCCCGCCGCGTCCACTGCGGCAGGCCGATTTTAAGCGTTGGGACCTTGAAGAATTGTGAAGAAATGTGGCGGCAGGCTTATTGCGTTGCTTCGGTTTCCACTTCCAGGCCTTCGCGCGACAGAAAGTCCAGGCCCGGCATCAGGGAAAGCAGGTGCTTGGTGTAGTCGTTGCGCGGGGCGGAGAACAGTGTTTCGGTCTCGGCCACTTCCAGCAGCTCGCCATGGCGCATCACGCCTACCCGGTCGCACATTTGTCGGATGACGGGCAGGTCGTGGCTGATGAACAATATCGTCAGCCCCAGGCTTTCCTGCAGATCCTTCAGCAGGTTCAGGATCTGCGCTTGTATGGATACGTCCAGCGCCGATGTCGGCTCGTCGCAGATCAGGAAGCGCGGCCGCGTCGCCAGTGCCCGCGCGATGCAGATGCGTTGGCGCTGGCCGCCGGAAAATTCGTGCGGAAAGCGCGTCAGCGCCTGCTCGCCCAGGCCGACGTAATCGAGCAGGCCGCTGACGATCTTGCGGGTCTGGGCCTCGGAGCTGGCCAGCTTGTGGAAGCGTATGGGCTCGGCCACGATATCCAGGATGCGCATGCGCGGGTTCAGCGAGGAAAACGGATCCTGGAAAACCATCTGGATCTGGCGCCGGAAGTCGTTGAGCTTTTTCGGGTCGTCCAGTTGCGTGACATTGACGTTGTTGAAGTGCACCGAGCCTGAACTGGTCTGGTACAGGCCGGCGATCAGGCGGGCGATGGTCGATTTGCCCGATCCCGATTCGCCAACCAGGCCGAAGACTTCACCCTCTTTGATGGAGAAGCTGACGTCCTTGACGGCGTCCAGCGTGATGCGGTTGCGTTTCAGGAATGCGTTGCGCAGGATGAAGCGCATGCCCAGTTTCGATACCTGGATCAGGGGTTTGTCGGACTTGCCGCCGAAGTTGCGTTGCTCGCTCATCCAGCGCGTGGCCATGGCCAGGTTGTCCTTCTTGATGTTTTCCTCGACGCCCTCGATATACGTCACCATGGGAAAACGGCGCAGCTTGATGTCCGAGCGCGGCACCGCGGAGATCAGGCTCTTGGTGTACAGGTGTTGCGGCTCGCCCAGCACCTGGCGCGTCGGCCCTTCCTCGACCAGCTTGCCGTGGTACAGCACGGCGACCCGGTCGGTGATTTCGGCGATCACACCCATGTCGTGGGTGATGATGATCATGCCGACCTGCTTTTCCTTGCACAGGGCGCGCAGCAGGTCCAGTATCTGTGCCTGGATGGAGACGTCCAGCGCCGTGGTGGGTTCGTCGGCGATGATGACTTCGGGCTCGCAGCAGAGCGCCAGGGCGATCACCACCCGCTGGCGCATGCCGCCCGAAAACTGGTGGGGATACTGGTCCAGGCGCAGTTCGGGCTGGTCGATGCCGACGCTGGTCAGAAGCTCGGCGGCGCGCTCGCGGGCCTGTTGCGGGCTGATGCGCAGATGCACCAGCATGCTTTCGGTAAGCTGGTGGCCGACGGTCTGCAAAGGGTCCAGCGAGGTCAGCGGGTCCTGGAAGATCATGCCTATGCGCCGGCCGCGCACTTTGCGGAAGGCGGGCGGCGGCAGTTGGTCTATGCGTTCGCCGTTCAGCAGCACTTCGCCCCGGGTCATTTTGCCCGGCGGTTCCAGCAGGCCGATGACGGCATTGCCTATGGTCGACTTGCCCGCCCCGGATTCACCCACCACGCCCAGGATTTCGCCTTTGTCCAGCGACAGGCTGACGTCCTGGATGGCCACCACGTTGCCGCGGCGGCTGGAGAATTCGATGCGCAGGTTTTCGATGTCCAGTAATGCCATGGCGCGACTCAGCGAAGCTTGGGATTGAGCGCGTCGCGCAGCCAATCACCCAGCAAGTTGACCGATAGGGCAAGCAGCACCAGCGCAATCCCCGGGAAGATGGATATCCACCAGTCTCCGGAGAACAGGTAGCTGTTGCCGATGCGTATCAGGGTTCCCAGGGACGGGGTGGTGGGCGGAATGCCGACCCCGAGAAACGACAGCGTCGCCTCGGTGATGATGGCCACGGCCAGGTGTATGGTGGCGATGACCAGCACCGGTCCCAGCACGTTGGGCAGGATGTGGCGCCGCAGGATGGTGAAGGGACGCATGCCGATCAGGCGCGCGGCCTGTACGTATTCTTTGTTGCGCTCGACCATGGTGGCGCCGCGCACGGTGCGGGCATACTGCACCCAGCCCGAAACGCCGATGGCGAAAATAAGCACATACAGCGACAGGCTGTCGTGCAGGTGGCGCGGCAGCAGGCCGCGCGCGATGCCGTCGATGAGCAGCGCGATCAGGATGGCGGGAAAAGATAGCTGCACGTCGGCGATGCGCATAATGACGCTGTCGATGCGCCCTCCGGCGTAGCCGCTGATCAGCCCCAGTGAGACGCCGACCACCAGCGAGAAGAACACCGATGCCAGGCCCACCAGCAAAGATATGCGCGACCCGTACAGGATGGCGGACAGCATGTCGCGCCCCTGGTCGTCGGTGCCGAGCAGGAAGCGCGGATCGCCGTCGGCGGACCAGATGGGCGGCAGGTTGGCGTCCAGCAGATCCAGCGTGGAGAGATCGAAGGGGTTGTGCGGGGCGACCAGCGGAGCGAACAGGGCGCCCAGGCAAATCGCCAGGGCCACGATGGCCGAAATAATGGCCGTGGGCGAGTGGCTGAAGCTGTAGAAAATATCGCTGTTATAGGCGCGCGACAATACATTACGGGTCATTAATCTGGCCTTCTAGCTTTTTTGTACGCGCAGGCGCGGATCGACGGCAAAGTAGAGCAGGTCGACGATGAGATTGATGATCACGAAAAAGAAGGCGATCAGCAAAAGATAGGCGGCCATGACGGGGATGTCCACCGCGCCGATGGATTGGATGAACAGCAGGCCCATGCCCGGCCACTGGAACACCGTTTCCGTGATGATGGAGAACGCGATGATGGACCCCAGTTGCAGGCCGGTGATGGTAATGACCGGAACCAGCGTGTTCTTCAGGGCGTGGCGGAAGTTGATCATGCGTTCAGGCAGGCCGCGGGCCCGGGCGAACTTGATGAAATCCGTTTGCAGGACTTCAAGCATTTCGGCGCGCACCAGGCGCATGATCAGGGTCATCTGGAATAGTGCCAGGGTAAAGGCCGGCATGATCAGCGACTGCCAGCCGCTGCTGGTCAGGAAGCCCGTGGACCACCAGCCCAGCTGGACGACGTCGCCCCGGCCGAAGCTGGGCAGCCAGCGCAGCATGACGCCGAAGAACAGGATCATCAGTATGCCGATCAGGAAGGTCGGCAGGGATATCCCGATCAGCGACAAGGTCATGAAGCTGCGCGACAGCACGCCGTCGCGCCGCAGCGCGGTGTAGATGCCCATGGGTATGCCCAGGAACAGCGCGATCACGGCGGAGGCGAAGGAGAGCTCCAGCGTGGCCGGCATGCGGCTCTCGATGAGCTCGCTGACCGGCCGGCGCTGGCGGTAGGACATGCCGAAATCGCCCTGGGCCGCATTGCCGATGAAGCGGAAGTACTGAACCAGGAAAGGGTCGTCCAGGCCCAGTTGCTTGCGCATTTCGGCGCGCTGTTCCAGCGTGGTGTCTTGCCCGACCATATTGTTGATCGGGTCCCCCACGTAGCGGAACATGGCGAAGGCAATGAAGCCGACGGCGAGCATCACGAAGATGGACTGCAATACCCGCCGTGCGATGAAGCCGAGCATCTGCGCTTACGGCATCACGACGTTGCGGATGTCGAGCACGTCGTCGGCCCGCTGCGCGACCTTGATGCCCTTGCGCACACCCCAGGACATGGGCTGCTGGTGCAGGGGCAGGTAGCCGTAATCGTTATGCAGCATGGTGAAGGCTTCCTTGATCATGGCATTGCGCTTGGGCTGGTCGGTTTCGACGTCGATCTTGGCGATCAGCGCATCGATTTCCTTGTTGCAATAGCCGCCCAGGTTGAATTGCCCGGCCGCGCTCTTGGCGTTGCGGCAGGCCACCAGGTTGGTCAGCGAGTTGGCGGCGTCGATCGAGCTTGGGGTCCAGCCCAGCAGGTACATGCTGGTGTTGTTGCCGGCCTGCAGCAGAACCTTGGCGAAGTACTTGGACTTGGTCTGCGCCAGCAGGTCGATCTTGATGCCTATGCGAGCCAGCATGCTGGCCACCGCCTGGCAGACTTTTTCGTCGTTGACGTAGCGGTCGTTGGGGCAGTCGAGCTGGACGCTGAAGCCGTCGGGATAGCCCGCGTCGGCCATCAGCTTCTTGGCTTTCGCGATATCGGTCTTGTAGGGCGCGCCGAAGGACTCGTCGTAGCCGTTGATCTTGTCGGCGATGAGCGTGCCCAGGGGCTTGGCCGCGCCGCGCATGATCTTCTGGTTGATGACCTTGGTGTCGACGGTAAGGTCGACGGCCTGGCGCACGCGCTTGTCCTTGAACGGGTTCTTGCCCTTGACGTTCGAGAACAGCAGCTCGTCGCGGTGCTGGTCCATGCCGATGAAGATGGCGCGGGCTTCGGGCTCGTTCAGCACCTGGACGTTGGGTTCGCTTTCAAGGCGCGGCCAGTCCTGCACGGGCACCGGCATGACCAGATCCATTTCGCCCGAGATCAGCGCGGCCACGCGGGTCGATTCCTGCGAGATGGGCTGGAAGGTGATGTCGGTGACGTTGGTGGCGATGTTCTTGTTCCAATAACCGTCGAAGCGTTTGAGCGTGGTTTTGACGTCGGGCTGGCGGTCCACGATCATGAAGGGCCCGGTGCCGTTCTCGTGCAGGTTGGCGTAGTTGCTTTCGCCGCCCTTCACGTTGGTGGCTTCGGTGGTCTTGTTCTTCTCGGCCCAGGATTTGCTCATGATGTACAGGAAGGTCCAGTCACGAGGCAGGATGGGGTTGGGCGTGGGCGTGGTGACCTCGACCGTGTGGTCGTCTATCTTCTTGATGTCGGCCGCTTTGGCGCCGTAGCCCTTCATGTCGGAGCCCTGCGTCAGGCTGCGCTTCCAGGAAAAAATCACGTCGTCGGCGGTGAAAGGGCTGCCGTCATGGAACTTCACGCCTTTGCGCAGATGGAAGATCCATTTGGTGGGCTCGGGGTTTTCCCATTTTTCGGCCAGTTGCGGCACCAGCTTCAGGTCTTTGTCGTAGGCGGCCAGAGTCTCGTAGAACCAGCCCTGGAAACCCAGGGTGAAGGTTTCGTTCAGCGACATGGGGTCCAGCGACATCATGTCGCCCTGGTAGGCCCAGCGCAGCGTCTTGGCGTCCACCGATTGGCCAAGCCCGATGCTGAGCGCCAGGGTGGCGGCAATTGTGGTGTGCTTGAAAAATTTGGATAACTTCATTGCTTGTCTCCTGCCCTTGATGATTTACTGTTGGGACATACTTATGGTTGTCGTGGCAAATCGAGGCCGCCGAAGCGGCCTGTGGAACCGCGGGAATCAGCTTGTTAGCTGATCCGTAAGTTTTTCCAGGAAGTGTTCGCAGGCGGTTACCTGCGACACGTCTATGTATTCGTTGGGCTGGTGGGCCTGGTCGATGGAGCCTGGGCCGCACAACACCACGGAAAATCCGCGCTCCTGGAACTGGCCGGCTTCGGCGGCGTAGGGCACGACGTCGCCGTGCTTATGGCCGCAAAGGCCGAACACCAGTTCCTGGGCCACCCCGCCACGGTCTTGCAGCGGCGGCGCGTCGGCCAGGATGACGGTGCTGATCGAGGCCGCCGGGGCGACGGCCCGCATGGCCGGCAGCAGGCTGTCGGCATAGGCCTGGAAGCGTTCAAGGTAGCGGCGCCAGTCGTCGCCCGGCAGGCTGCGGATATCCCAGGTGAAGGTGCATTCGCGCGAAATGATGTTCAGCGCCGTGCCGCCATGCACCACGCCCACGTGCAAGGTGGTGTAGGGGGGCTCGAAGCGACAGGCCGGGTCGGTGGCGGCCTTGTTTTCCGCCATCATGCCGTCGATGAAGGCGATCAGCTTCGCCGCGGTCATGACGGCGCTGACGCCGCGCTGGACCTGGCTGGAATGGGCTTCGTGACCGATGACGGTGGTGCGCAAGGCGGCGATGCCCTTGTGGGCCACGATGGGCCGCATGCTGGTAGGTTCGCCCACGATCACCGCGCTGGGCTTGGGAATGTCGGTAAGCAGCCTGTCTATCATGGACGGGGCGCCGAAACAGCCGATTTCCTCGTCGTAGCTAAGAGCGAAGTGGATGGGGCGTTTCAGGCCTTTCTTGATCAGGTCCGGCACCATGGCCAGGGCGATGGCGGAAAACGCCTTCATGTCGCAGCTGCCGCGGCCATACAGCCGCCCGTCTTTTTGCACCACGGTGAAGGGGTCGGTATCCCAGGGCTGGCCGTCGACCGGAACCACGTCGGTGTGCCCCGACAGCACGATGCCGCCTTCCACGTCGGGCCCCACCGTGGCGAACAGATTGGCCTTGGTTTGTTCCGCGTTGCATACAAGATGGCTTTTTACGCCATGCCCCGCCAAATAGTCGCGAACGTAATGGATCAGCTCGAGATTGGAATTGCGCGATACGGTGTCGAAACCGATAAGCGTGGTAATCATGTCCAGCGACTGGGGCTTCACAACACAGTTCTCCAGGTTCAGCATTTGATGTCGATAGGCAACCGATGTTAGCCAAGTCATACTTTAAACGTCAATGATCCGGCGCTTGGGGTATGCCCTCGGATTGCCGTGCGCGGCATAGGGCGACCTAGGGGAAAGCCCTAGGGAGGCTTCTCCCGAGCCGCCGATTTCGCGGAGACTTCCCTTCAGTTTTAGGAATACATTTGATAATCATTCTCATTGTTATAAAATGCCGTGCCTGAGCCCATCGTCGGCGGGCATCCATAACAACGGGACGTATTGAAAAATGGTATTCGGATCAGGGCGCGGCTGGCTCGCGGTGTTCATCTTCATGGCGGGTTTGCTTGGCTTCTTGCCCGCCGCGCATGCCGCGTCCGCGCTTTTCATCACGACCGGCAACGTTCCCCCGGGAAAATTCAAGGCATTGGAAAGCATCGCCCGGGGTCATGGGCTGGATATCGATGTGCGTTACCTGGATGATCTGCCGTCCGACGTGGACGCGGGGCTGTTCCAGGAGCGTGACATCGTCTTTGTGGATACCTATCAGCAGGACGCGGTAAAGGCCAAGCTGGTGCGCGCGCTGCCGGGACTGCGTATTCCCCTGGCCTGGGTCTACGACAAGGCGCCCGGCGGCATCAATATGCCCGACGATCTGGCGCGGCGGCTGGCGTCCTACTATTCGAACGGCGGGCAGGAGAATTTCTCGAACTTCTTCGCGACCGCCGCCGCCTTCCTGGCGGGCAAGCCCGCTGTCGGCATTGCGGACCCGGTGGAATTTCCCGAGGCCGCCGTCTACCATCCCGCCGCCCCCGGCATGCTGTTCGCCGATCCCCTGGACTACCTGAAGTGGAAAGGGGTGGACCCCAGCGACCCCCGGCGCCCTCCCATCGTGGGCATCGCCTTTCATCAGCAGTACGTGTCGGCCATGCAGACGCGCTTGATCGACGCGCTGATCGAGCGCGTGGAGCAGGCTGGCGCCGTGCCGCTGGCCTATTACCATGCCACGTCCGACGCCACGGCCAATCAGCGCATGCTGGCGCCGAACGGCTTGCGCCTGGGTGATGCCATGATCAACACCCGCATCATGCTCAGCACCGACGGCCCGCGCAAGGAATTTGAACAACTGGGCATCCCGGTGGTGCAGGCGACGCCTTATCGTCGCGGCGACGAAGCCCAGTGGCGCGCCGATCCCCAGGGCGTGCAGTTGATGGACGTGCCGTTCTATCTGGCGCAGTCCGAGTTCACCGGCATCATCGATGCCCAGATCGCCTCCGCTTTCGGCAAGGAAGAAGGGCAGTTGCTGCCCATAGACGAGCAATTGCAGACGGTGGTGAACAAAGCCCTGCGCCTGGTCGCATTGCAGCGCAAGCCGAATGCCGACAAGGCCGTCACCGTCTATTTCTGGAACTACCCGCCGGGCGAGAAAAACTTGTCGGCGTCTTTTCTCAACGTGCCCGAAAGCCTGACCGGCGTCTTGCAGGCCATGAAGGACGCCGGCTACGACACCACGGTGCCGGACGAGGCGCTGCTAGTGGAAAAACTGCAGCGCCTGCTCGCCCCCTTGTATCGCGATGTCAATCTGCGGGACTTGCTGGATGACGGCCTGGCCGAGCGCCTGCCGGTGGACGATTACCGGAAATGGCTGGACGCGCAACCGGAAGACGTCCGGCAGGCCATGCTGGATCGCTGGGGCGACCCGGCCGCATCGTCCATGACGATACGCGAAGGCGGGCAGGCCTGGTTCGTGATCCCGCGACTGATGCTGGGCAAAGTGGCCATCATGCCGCAACCGCCGCGTAGCGACAGGTCCGAGGATCAGGAAAAGGCCTTGTATCACTCCACGACGTCCTTGCCTACTCACTTCTACCTGGCCTCTTACCTGTGGGCACGCGAGCGGCAGCGCACGGACGCCTTCGTCCATTTCGGCACCCATGGCTCGCAAGAATGGATGCCGGGCAAAGAGCGCGGCCTGTCGGTGCACGATTACCCCATGCTGGCGGTGGGCGACATCCCCGTGGTGTACCCCTACATTGCCGACAACATTGGCGAGGCCCAGCAGGCCAGGCGCCGTGGGCGCGCGGTGATCATCAGCCACCAGACGCCGCCCTTCCAGCCGGCGGGCATGCACGATGCGCTGACCGCCATGCACGACCTGCTGCATCAGTGGCTGGCCCAGGGCGAGGGCGCGGTCAAGGACCAGATCAAGGCCGACCTGCTGGGGCGCGCCCGCGACGAGCGCGTGATCCTGGACCTGGGCTGGACCGACGAGCGCGCCGCCGAGCAATTCCCGGCCTTCATCGATCTGCTGCATAGCCATCTGCATGAGCTGGCGCGCATGGCACAGCCTTTGGGCCTGCACACCTTGGGGCAGGCGCCGCGAACCGATCATCGCCTGGCCACGGTGCTGCTGATGCTGGGCCAGCCGTTCTGGGACGAGGCCGCCCGCCATGCCGGCGTCGCCCTGGATCAGATGGACGAGGTCCTGGCCGTCGACTACGAAAAGCTGGACGCATCCCCTCCCTACGCCTTGCTCAAGCGCGTGGTGGTGGACGGACAGGATCCCGGCCCGACGTCCGATGCGCTCAAGTCCATGCTGGAGCAGGCGCGCGGCTGGTATGCCGACATCGGCGCGGAGCGCGAGCTGCCCGCCGTCCTGGATGCGCTGGCCGGCCGCTACATACCGACTTCCTACGGCGGCGACCCCATCAAGAGTCCCGATGCCTATCCCACTGGGCGCAATCTGTACGGCTTCGACCCGTCGCGCGTGCCCACGCAGCAGGCCTGGGAGGCGGGCAAGCAAGCCGCCGAACAGTTGCTGGAGGCTCACAAACAGCAGTCGGGCCAGATACCCCGCAAGTTGGCGTTTTCCCTTTGGTCGGTCGAGACCATGCGGCATCAGGGCCTGCTGGAAGCCCAGGCCCTATGGCTGATGGGCGTGGAGCCGGTCTGGGACAAGGGCGGGCGCGTCGTCGATGTGAAACGGGTCGGGCGCGAGACGCTGGGGCGGCCCCGCGTCGACGTGGTGCTGTCCGCCACCGGCCTGTACCGCGACCACTTTCCCAATGTGCTGAAGCAGTTGGCGCGTGCCGCCCAACTGGCCGCGCAAGCCGACGAGACCGACAACCCGGTTGTCGCCAACAGCCGCGCGATCACCGAGCGCCTGCTGCAACAGGGCGCGAGCGCCAAGGAAGCGAATCTGGCGGGCCAGACGCGCATCTTCTCTTCCGCCTCGGGCCAGTACGGCACGGGGCTGGACGACGCCACGCTGGCCACCGATAGCTGGACGGGCAAGGAAGAAGGCGACAAGAAGCTTGCCGCGCTGTATCTGTCGAAGATGCAGTTCGCCTATGGCCCCGACGAATCCCAATGGGGTTCGGCCGGCGCCGCGGGCAGCACCGCTGTGAACCTGTATGCGGAGCAACTGAAGGGCACGGAAGGGGCGGTGCTGTCGCGCACTTCCAATACCTACGGCATGCTGACCACCGACGATCCCTTCCAGTACCTGGGCGGCCTGAGCCTGGCCGTGAAGGCGCTGGATGGCAAGGCGCCCGAGCTTTATATCTCCAATCTGCGCGGCGGCGGCGCCGGCAAGGTCGAGGGCGCGGCCGGTTTCATGGCCAAGGAACTGGCGACCCGCCAGTTCCACCCCGGCTACATCAAGGCGCTGATGGAAGAGGGCTATTCGGGCACGCTCAGCGTGCTCGATTCCACCAACAACCTTTGGGGCTGGACCGCTGTGGCGCGTGAAATTGTGCGTGACGACCAATGGGAAGAGATGGCCAACGTCTACGTGCGCGACAAGTACGAGCTGGGCCTGAAGGAGTGGTTCGAAAAAGAAAACCCCCATGCCCTGGCGCAGACCATAGAGCGGATGCTGGAAGCGGCGCGACAGGAATACTGGAATGCCGATCCGGCCACGGTCAGCGAGCTCAAGGCGCGCTACCAGGACCTGGCCCAGCGTTTCGACGTGCGCAGCGACAACGCCCGATTCCTGGAATACGTGGCCAGCGGCACGCCGGCGGCGCCGGTGGAGATGCCGCCCGCGCAACAGGACGCCGC
>JBARWC010000194.1:0-2986 GCA_049646585.1 Burkholderiaceae bacterium
CGCCGGACCTGGGTGCCGGCCTGCCGCCGGCATTTGCACCGGCTCCGTTACGGCGGGGGGCGTTGCCGCCGCGCCGCGCCGGACGGTCGTCGTCCCTGTCGTCGTCCCGGTCGCGGACGTGGGCCGGCTCGGCCTTGACCATGTCGGGCGACCAGCCGCTGACGGTGGTGCGCTCGATGGGGCGCTTGATCAGTTTCTCGATGGCATTCAGCAGCTTGATTTCCGACTTGTCGACCAGCGACATGGCCGAACCGGTGCTGCCGGCGCGGCCGGTGCGGCCGATGCGGTGCACGTAGTCTTCGGGCACATTGGGCAGCTCGAAATTCACGACGTGCGGCAGGTGGTCGATATCGATGCCGCGGGCCGCGATGTCGGTGGCGACCAGCACGGCGACCTTGCCGTCCTTGAAGCCGGCCAGGGCGCGGGTACGCGCCGCCTGGCTTTTGTTGCCGTGGATGGCGGCGGCGGCCAGGCCGTCCTTGACCAGCTTTTCGGCCAGGCGATTCGCACCGTGCTTGGTGCGGGTGAATACCAGCACCTGGTGCCAGCCGCTTTCGCGGATGATGTAGCTGAGCAGGTCGCGCTTGTGGGACTGCTCGGTCAGCACCATGCTTTGGGCGACCAGTTCCGAGGCCGTGTTGCGGCGGGCCACCGAGATTTCAATGGGATCGGTCAGCACGCCCTTGGACAGCTCGCGGATTTCGTCCGAGAAGGTGGCCGAGAACAGCAGGTTCTGGCGTTTCTTGGGCAGCAGCGCCAGAATGCGCCGGATGTCGCGGATGAAGCCCATGTCCAGCATGCGGTCGGCTTCGTCCAGCACCAGGATTTCCACGCCGGAAAGGTCCACCGTCTTTTGCTGCGCATGATCCAGCAGGCGGCCGGGCGTGGCCACCAGGATGTCCAGCGGCTTGCGCAGGGCATTGATTTGCGGATTGATGTTGACGCCGCCGAACATCACCATGGAGCGCACCGAGGTGTGCTGACCATAGGTGCGCACCGATTCCTCGACTTGCGCGGTCAGTTCGCGCGTGGGGGTAAGGATCAGCACGCGCGGTTGGCCTGGCTTGCGGCCTTGGGCGGGGTTTTGCAGCAGGCGGTGCAGGATGGGCAGCGTAAAGCCGGCCGTTTTACCTGTGCCGGTTTGCGCGGCGGCCAGCAGGTCGCCGCCCTTGATGACTTGCGGTATGGCTTGCGCCTGAATGGGGGTGGGGTGCTCGTAGCCCGTGTCGGCGACGGCACGCAAAAGGGGTTCTGCCAGCCCAAGAGCGGCAAAGGGTGTTTGGGTAGTCAAGAAAAAACTCCAGCGACAGCCTATCGCTCGAGTTGAGAGATACCAATCTAGGCAGACGATAAAGAAAGTTGATGGCGAAAGGGCCAAAGGCAAGGCCAGAATGGCTTGCGGACAGCGTGCTGATTGGTACGGCACGTGAATCCAACTATTGTAGCGTAGTTGGCCGCTATGTGGAAAAACCGATTTTCAGGCATAGTGATGCTGCGATGGAAAATCGCCGCATACGCTGTTTACTTTTCTTCGGAAACGCGATCATGAAACGATTACTCCTGTTGATATTGCTGCCTTGCCTGTCGGTGCTGCTGGCCGGTTGCGGCTATAACGACATACAGCGCCTGGACGAGCAGGTAAAGACAGCCTGGTCACAAACCCTGAATCAGTACGAGCGCCGGGCCGAGCTGGTGCCCAAGCTGGTTAATTCGGTCAATGCCTATATGGTCAACGAGCGCGCGGTGCTGACGCAGGTTACCGAGGCACGCGCCAAGGTGGGTTCGGTGCAGATCAGCGCCAAGGATCTGGAGAACCCCGAGCTCATGGCGCGCTTCGAACAAGCCCAGGGCCAGTTGTCATCGGCCTTGTCCCGGCTGATCGCCGTATCGGAAAACTACCCGCAGCTGAAAAGCGACGGCTTGTTCCGCGATTTGATGACCCAGCTGGAAGGCACCGAGAACCGCATCGCCACCGAGCGTGGGCGCTATGTGCAGGCCGTTCAGGACTACAACCTGGTCGTGCGCCAGTTCCCCACGCTGATCACCGCCAAGATCTTCGGCTATCGCACCATGGAGAACTACGGGGTTTCCAAGCAGGACCAGATCACCCGGGACCCCGAGGTGAAATTCACCTTGCCCGAACCCGGCAAATCGTAGCGCCGGTTCAGGCCGGTAACGGACTGCCCAAGGAGGCCGAATGATCGCCATGCTGCTGCGGCGCGTGCCGCTTTTATGCCTGCTGATGCTTTTCCTGCTACCCGCGCCGATGGCGCTGGCCAAGCAGGCGCCACTGCCTCAGATCAGCGGCTGGGTTACGGATACCACCGGCACGCTGGATTCCAACACCAAAGAGCACCTGAACGATGTGTTGGCCGATCTGGAAAAGCGCAAGGGCTCCCAGGTCGCCGTCCTGCTGGTTCCCAGCACGGGCGAAGACACTATCGAGAGCTATGCCCGACGTGTGTTCGACCAATGGCGCATAGGCCGTGCCAAGGTCGACGACGGCATTCTTTTTCTGGTGGCCAAGGACGACCGCCGCTTGCGCATCGAGGTCGGCTACGGGCTGGAAGGCGCCGTTCCGGACTTGCTGGCCGGACGCATCATCCGCGAACAGGTCACGCCACGCTTCAAGCAGGGCGATTATGCCGGCGGCGTCGTTGCGGGCGTCGACAGCCTGGTCGCGCTGGTGGATGGCGAGGCCCTGCCCCCGCCGCCCGCCGGCCTGGATCAGTCCGCCTCGTCGGGGTCGGACGACGATTCGCCTGTCGTCATGCTGCTGCCCCTGGCCATCATGAGCTTTTTCATGCCCAGCGCCTTTGCGGCCTTTGCGGTCGGCTTCTTTGTTTTCCTGATGTTCAACAGCCTGTTGATCGGCGTGCTGGCCGGCTTCGTGGGCTTCATTCTTAGCCGTATCGGGCGCCGCTTCGGCGCCGGCGGCCGAAGCAGCTCGGCACGCGCGTCGCGTCGCGGCGGTGCCGTCGGCGGC
>JBARWC010000195.1:0-18107 GCA_049646585.1 Burkholderiaceae bacterium
GCCTGGAGCAGGCCACCTATGCCTGGGGCGACGAGCTCATGCCGGACGGCAAGCCGATGGCCAACTATTGGGACAGCAAGCAAGGCACGTTTCCGGTGGTCAGCCCCAAAGCCGGCGGGGCCGAAGGCACGCTGCCGGTACGGACCTTTCCTCCCAATGGCTACGGCCTGTACGACATGACCGGCAATGCCTGGCAATGGGTGGCCGATTGGTATGGCGCCGACTATTTCAGGAAGCAGGCGCAAGTCAAAGAGCCCATCAGCGACCCGCATGGCCCGGAAAAGGCATTCGACCCGTCTGATCCGACCGTGCCCGCGAACGCGCCAAGACGCGTCATACGAGGCGGTTCGTTTCTTTGCAATGAAAGTTATTGCCTGTCGTATCGCCCCAGTGCGCGGCGCGGCTCGGATCCCTACAGCCCCATGTCGCACGTGGGCTTCCGCCTCGTCAAGGATGCGCCCGCGCCAGCCGCCCAAGTGGCGGCGCTGAGCACCGGCGGCCGCTAGCGACGCGGCGATGGACATGTGGGCCACATGGGAGATCGGGTCAACGGCCGTCGTGCTGGCGGCGGTTGCATTGGCGCTGGCCCTTTCCATGCCGCTGAGCTGCGCCGCCTACCGTTTGCCGCGGGCCCTGGATAGCCGGCTTCCGGAGCAAGCGCCCAATATTCATCGACTCTATCGCGCGGGCTTCCGGGCGGCAGCGCCGATTCTGGCCGTCTTGTGCGCCTGGCGCTTCGGCGCCACGCCCGCCGGGCTTGCGGCTATCGTCTATGTGATGGTTCTCCTGACGCTTGGCTGGATCGATGCCGAAACAGGTTTCTTGCCCGACCTGCTGACCATTCCCCTGTTATGGCTGGGACTGCTGGTGAATCTGGGCGGCACCTTTGCCATGCTGGCGGATGCGGTGGTGGGCGCGGCGGTCGGCTATCTGGCGCTGTGGGTCATTAGCGGGGTTTTCTTGCGTGTGACCGGTCGGTCGGGGATGGGCCACGGCGATTTCAAGCTGCTGGCCGCTTTGGGGGCATGGTTGGGCTGGGCTGCGCTGCCATGGATAATGCTGGCCTCGTCATTGTTGGCTTTGATCGTCGTATCGCTACGGCGCGTGGCCGGCGGCATGAAGGCTGGCGAGCCATTCAGCTTCGGCCCGTATCTGGCGGCCGCCGGCATTGCCCTTCTGCTATGGCTGCGGTAATGAGTGTAACCGGGCCAATCGAGCAACCAGCGGCCTATTGTCGGGATGCCGGGGCAGGGCTGGCCGGAATGAAACCTTGGGGCGGCGATGCTCGGCCTGTCATTGTGACGTCCTCGATGATGCCGTCCTGGTCTATGGACACCCCATGAGGCTGCACCGCTGCAAGCCTAACCCCTTGCGCCAGTACATGGCCTACGCTGTAGGCTTTGGGCGGCCCGCCGTTTATCGAGAGCAGGGCGGTGCCGTGCCGGCCCGAGGAGAGCAAGCCCACGACCTGGATGCGCACGCGGGCGTTGCCGCCGCCAAACCAATTGACCACAGGAGAAATATCCTGGCCGGGCGCAGGGCCGGAGGCGAGGAAAGGGCGGGTCGCCGTTGGTTGAGGAGCGAGCAGCAGGGCGCTCCATGCGCCCATGCCCGCCGCCACGGCCAGCATGGCCAGCGACTTCACGATAAAAGGGCCATGATTCGGCCATGCCGCCAGAGAGGGGATGCGTGAAAACATGAGCTCGGGAAGATTTTGCAAAGGATTCAATCATGCCTCAAAAAAAAGGAAGCTGCTTGCTTTTTCTGTTTGCGGCCGGAAAGGCTTCCTGTTGGTCCTGCGCCGCGGCAAGGGTCAATATCTATGGACGTGGCGGTTTTATCCGGTAGCATTTACGCTGCCGCTCTACCCATCTTTTGAACCAGACCACTTCGTGTGGGATAGCAGTCGATTTCAATGACAGACAATTTTCATCCACTGGAAGGCAACGCTCGCAAATCGGAGCGTCAGCAAGGCTTTTCCCTGATAGAGATCATGGTGGTGGTCGTCATCATGGGAGTCCTCGCCGCCTTGATCGTACCCAACGTCATGGACCGCCCCGATCAGGCGCGCATCATTGCCGCCAAACAGGATATCGGTGCCATCATGCAGGCGCTGAAGCTGTACAGGCTCGATCACGGCCGTTACCCGTCGGGAACTGAAGGCCTCGAAGCCTTCGTCGGCAAACAAGGCCAGGGATCGCGGTACATGGATCGCGTCCCGAACGACCCCTGGAGCAGTCCTTATCAGTATCTGAACCCCGGGGTGCATGGCGAAATCGACGTGTTTTCGTTCGGTGCCGATGGGAAACCGGGAGGGGAAGGCGTCAATGCCGATATTGGGTCCTGGACACGCTAGCCAAGAGGGCTTCACTTTGCTGGAAATGATGATCGTCCTGCTCATCATCGGCATAGCCACGTCCATGGCGACCGTATCCGCCTTCGGCAACAATGGCGCCCGCGCACTGCGCCAGGATGCGATAAGGCTGGCGCATCTGTTTACCGCCGCCCAGGCCGAAGCCCGCGCCAGCGGCCGGTCCATTGCCTGGACCTACGATGGCGACGGCTATCGTTTCGCCCGCCTGCCCCGTCCTCTCTCTTTGCCTGCCCGGATGGCCATGCGGGCACAGCCTGTGCGCGATGCCGCGATAAGCGGCGACACCGCCCTGCGCCCGCGTGACTGGATTTCGTCCGACCCGGTGGCGGTGCGTTTCAATCCTGATGTCGGCGTGGTGTTCGGCCAGGATTGGCTGCCCGGCCCGATGCAAATGGAGCTGGAATCGGGCGGCAATGTGGTGCGCCTGTCTCGCCTGGGCAATGGGCGTTTCGTGGTGAATCCATGACGGCCGGGAGCCGTCAGCGCGGCTTTACCCTGATCGAAGTGCTGATCGCGCTGGCAATCGCGGGCGTTGCGCTCGCCGCCTGTGTGCGCGCCTTGGGCATAGGAGTCAATGGGGTGCGCAACATGCAGGAGCGCAGCCTCGCGCAACAAGCCGCGCAGAACTTTCTGGCCGAAATGCGTCTGCAGGCCGTCATGCCCGACCTTGGCCGACGCACCGGGCCATGTCCCCAAGGCGCAATGGCGTTCAAGTGCGAGCAACTCGTCCAGGCGACGCCCAATAACAATTTTCGGCGTGTTACCGTGCGCGTCAACCTGGGCAAGGGGCCGGTGCTGGCCCAGCTCGATGGCCTGATGTCAAGACTGCGATGATGGCGAGGCGAGACGCGCAGCGGGGCTTTACCCTAATCGAAGTGCTTGTTGCCCTTGTGCTGATGGCGCTGGTCAGCCTCATATCCTGGCGAGGGCTCGAAGCGGTTCAGTACACGGGCCAACGCCTGGATGATAGGGCCGAGGAAACCCTGTCGCTGCTTCGTGTATTGGATCAGATCGAACGCGACATCCTGCTTCATGCGGGGAAGGGCATCCTGCCGGGTGGTGCGCCCGCCGCAGCCTCTGGCCCGGCACAGGCAAATGCTCTGATGCCGCCGGGTATAGCCTGGAGCGCCGATGCGGGTTTGAGGCTGGTGCGCGACGCGGGTGGCGGCAGGTGGCAACAGCTGCGCTGGCAAGTCCAGGATGGCCGGCTGTTTCGCGCGGTCGGGGCGCCTTCTCACCTGTTGCCTTTGCCGGCGGCTGAAAACGGCCTTGTCGTCCTGGAGCGGGTTCGTGCATTGACCGTGAAGGTCTGGGTGGAGAATCAGGGCTGGGTGGGGCCGGCGCAAAAAGCGCCGGTCAAACATGGCGATGACGTGGGGCTTATGGGTCTTGAGATCGCCCTGTATCGGGAAGGGTTGGCCGCTGACCAGCCTTACCGGAAAGTGGTGCTCCTGCCATGAGCCCGCCCAGCATCGTCCGCCAGCGCGGCATGGCCGTGATTGCCGCCTTGCTGGTCGTCGTGGCCGCATCGGCGCTGACTACGTCCATCATCGAACGGCAAGGGCTGCTGGCGGGCATCCTCATTTCGGAAAGCGACCGAAGCCAGGCGACCTGGACGCTGCGTGGCGGTCTGGATTGGTCGCGCGCAGTCCTGAAGATGGATGCCGACAAGAGCCCCACCACAAGGCAAGACGGAATCTGGTCGCGCCCCATCATCGGCCTGCCGGTCGGCCCCGCAAACGATCCCGAGCGCGCATTGCTTTCGGGGCAGATCGAAGATGAGCAAGGCAAATACAATCTGCGCAATCTGGTGGAGAACTCCCGGATCGATCCGCAAGAGGTGCTGGCGCTGGAGCGCCTTTTCGGATGGCTGGGCATAACTCCGTCATTGGCCGCCATGATCGCGCAAAGGGTGGCCGACGCCCAGTTAAGCAAAGAGGGGGGCGCCCGGGCGGTGGGGCTGCGCAGCATCGATGACCTGGGCGTGGTGCAAGGCGTTACCGCACAGCTCATTGACGCCATGCGACCTTATGTCACTGTCTTGCCGACGGCGACCACCGTCAATGTCAATACAGCGAAGGCTGAAGTGCTTGGGGCCGTCGTCGGTGAGCTTGGCCTGGCGGGCGCGCGCGAGTTGGTCATTCAGCGCGACAAAGGCCTGTGGTTTGCCAACCGGGCCGATTTTGCCAACCGCCTGCCCGGCCGGAAACTGGGTGTCGGGAAGCGCGTCGGTGTCAGAAGCGATTGGTTTCACGTTATTGGTGAAGTTACAATCAATGATACGATGGTTACCATCAGGGCGCTGCTGCATCGAAACGATAAGGGCTTGTCCTCGATCAGCTGGGTCATCTACTAACAATATGAGACAACATCTGCGACTGGCCCTGCCGTCACTCTCCGATATCACGCTTGATACGAGCGTTGCTTTCGTCCTGGTCGACGGGGAAGGGCGTGTGGCGCGTGCCGGGCGGCTGTCTCTGATTGAATTGGGCGCGCAGGCTGGCTCCGTGGCCGTTCACGCCGTTCTTCATCCTGATGATGCCGTTGTGGCCGGCATTACTGTCCCGCCCGTTCCGACGCAAAGGCTAGGCGCAGCGGTCGCAGGAAGTATCGAACCCATGGCATTGTCGGAGATCGGGCAGTTGTGCATCGGGCACAGCGCTCGGGCGGCGGATGGCGCGGTCACCGTGGCGTGGACGGCGCGAGAGCCGCTAAAGAAGGCATGGGCCGTGCTTGCCGAGGCGGGCCTGAACATCGTGGCCTTCGTTCCTCATGCACTGGCCCTGCCCCCCGGAGATCCTCAGCCCGACACCGTTTTGGCATTGCCGGCCGGCCCGCGCTGGCTGACGCCTTTTCCCGGCTGGTCGCTGGCGCATGAGGCCTTGCGGCCTGCGTCGGCGGGCGGCCGTTGGCGCAAGGCGATATATTGGTCCGCCGCTGCTGTCGCCGTATGGCTTATCGGCTTGAACTGGTACGCTGCGCGGCTCTCGGACGAGGCCGAAGCCCTGCGGCGGAACATGCAGGAGGCGGTGAGGCAGGCCTTCCCGCAGATTCCCGTCGTCATTGATCCTTTGCGGCAAGCGCAGAATCAGCGGGACGCGCTGCGGCTTGCGCAAGGCACGGCGGCCGACGACGGTTTCATGCCATTGGCGCTTGCCGCCGCCCGGGTTCTCGATTTCGCACAGGGCCATGTGCGCGGCCTGCATTTTGAAAACGGTATCCTGACCTTGACGCTGGCGGAAGGCTATCGGCCGCCCGCCAACGATGCCGCCCTGTCCCAGTCGGCGGCGGTGCACCAGTTATCGCTCAGCAAAGACGAGACGCAGCCTCATGTATGGCATGTGCGGCGTCCCGAGCTCCCTGAAACCGCGGGGAGGCGGCCATGACGCTTGCTACCCTGTGGACCGAGTTCGACGATGCCCTGCGCGCGCGCCTGGAGCCGCTTGCGCGGCAAGCTCGCGCCGCCTGGCAGCAGAGAACCCGGCGTGAACGCATCCTGTTGCGGACTGCGGCGCTATTGCTCGCCGCCTTGCTGCTTTGGACCATTGCTCTGCGCCCGGCATTGCATGCCGTCCAGGCTGCCCGCCAACAGCTGCCGGTGTTGCAGGCGCAGACAGCACGGCTTGGCGCCGTCATTCTGGAGGCCGAGGCGCTGGCTCGTGGACGGTCCGGCAGCATACCTGCGGGCGACGTCGAGCAAGCGCTTCGAAGCAGCCTGCGCGCGGCGGGACTGGAGGCGGTCAGCGACTTGAGCAGGCCAGATGGCGCCGCGGGCGGCGAAACGCTGTGGCAACTGAGCTTCGTCAATGCGCCTGCCGGCCGCATCATGGGGTGGATGGCCAATTTGCCCTTCCTGGCGCAGATGCAGACCCGCAAGGTCGATCTGGCCCGCAGCATTGTGGACGGCCGTGATCGGCCGGGACTGCTTGGCGGGGCTATCATCCTGGCCCCGGCGCCGCAAAGGAAGGCTCCATGAGGCGCGGGGTGCGCGCGGCATGGCTGGCACTGCTGTTTGCGGTAGCACTCACCGCCGCCCTCTGCGTGCTGCCGGCGCGCTGGGCCATTGCGCTCATACCGGAATCTTCTCCTGTCCTGGTCACGGACGCTAGGGGCACGTTGTGGGAAGCCAGCGCGACAGTGGCGGTCGGCATAGGCGGGTTGCGGCGTACTTTGCCCGATCCGCTGCGCTGGAGCTTGAGCCTCAAGGGCGGCCCCCATCTGGTGTTGGCCCATCCCTGGTTGCGCGGGCCGTTGACGGTGGGGCTGGGATGGCAAGGCTTACGCCTGTCGGCACAATCTCTACAATTGCCCGCCTCCGCGCTGACCACGGTGCATGGCGTGTTCAACGCCCTGGATCCAGGCGGTGAAGTGCTTCTTGAGTGGCCGGAACTCTATCTGGGAAGAGGCGTCGCCGCCTCGGCCGGCAACACCCGTCTGCTGCTTGCGCAATGGCGCAACGCGTCTTCATCGCTGACCCGAATACGACCCATGGGCCAATATACCTTGGTGCTGAATCAAGGCGGCAAGGACGACATTACGCTGACCTTGGCCACCAGCAAGGGGCCCTGGATGATGGAAGGCACGGGCATCCTGTCGCGGTCCGGCGGGATGCGATTTGACGGCAAGGCATGGGTACGGGAATCGGCCAGTGCGGATACCCATGCCGCCTTGCAAAACGTTCTGGATGCGATCGGTCCCCGGTCAAGCGAGAACGGCCACACCATTATGACAATACGCTAGCGCCCACCCACCCCCATGAAATTGTTGCCATGATCACTTCAAACCTACTGTTAGAACGTTTCTCGACGGGTTCCGCTCAATGGCGGCTGCGCATGCCGCTGCTGGTGCTCGCCGTTGCGCTTGGCGGTTGCGCGCCCACCAAGACGGGGCAGCAAGCCGCCAGCAATCCGCTGGTGACGTATACAACCGTGGGTTCGGGGCAGCCGAGCCGGGCGGAGCCATATGCCGCTCAAGCCGACGCACCTCGATCCAGGTCCCGGAATTTGCCTCCCATACGCGAACGGGCGCGCTACGAGGACGATGCCGAGAGTGGCCGCCAGGCCAGCAGCGCAAGGGCCGGAGAGCGAACGACGCTGAATTTCAATGAGGCTGAGTTGCACGGGGTATTGCGGGCGCTGGCCCAGTTTACCGGGCGCAATTTCGTAGTGGATCCACGTGTGCGCGGGCAGTTGACCCTGGTGTCAGACACTCCGGTGGATGTCGACACGGCGTACTCCATGCTGTTGAGCGCTTTGCGCATGCAGGGCTACGCGGCCATCGACGTGGACGGCGTTACCCGGGTGGTGCCCGAGGCCGACGCCAAGCTGCAGGGCGGGCCGGTCGTGTCGGCCAGCCAGCGCGCCCACAGCGGCGAGCTGGTCACGCGGGTGTTTCCATTGCGCTATGAAAGCGCCGCCGCGCTGGTGCCGATCTTGCGGCCCATGGTGGCGCCCAACAATACCATCGCCGCGCACGCCGGGAACAATACCCTGGTGATCACAGACTATGCAGACAATCTGGACCGTGTGGCCGAGGTTATCGCCCGCATGGATACGCCCACTTCCGTCAGCACCGATGTGATCCCCATTGAATACGGGGTGGCGCTCGACGTGGCGGCCTTGGCGCGGCAGCTCTTGCATAGCAGCGGGGGCGATCAGGTCAAGCAAGTGAATATTGTCGCCGACCCGCGCAGCAACACGGTGCTGGTGCGAGCCAGCACTCCCGAGCGCCTGAAACTGGCACGCGATCTTATTCTGCGTATCGACACGCCCGAATCCCGGGCCGGCAATCTGCACGTGGTGTACTTGCGCAATGCCCATGCCACCCATCTTGCCGAAGTCCTTCGAGGCGTGCTGGCCGGGCGCGGGGGTTCCAATTCCGCGAACACGCCCGCCGAAGCGCCATTGTCCGGCGACAACGCCGATGCGAACAAGGGCTCTTCGCCGCTGGAAGGCGCTTTTGCCACGCGCGTGAGCGGCGCTGCCATGGGCGCCTCGAACGCCAGCCTGCCCATGTCCGATATGACCGGCGGCGCCCAGCAGCAGTCCGTTGCATTTTCCGCGGGCGGCGCCACCTTGCAGGCGGATCCCACCACCAATACCTTGATCATCTCGGCGCCCGATCCGCTATATCGCAGCCTGCGCGAAGTCATTGACTTGCTCGACCAGCGCCGTGCCCAAGTGTTGATCGAAAGCCTGATCGTGGAGGTCAATGCCGAAGACGCCGCGGAGTTCGGTATCCAATGGAGCGCGGGCGCCAACAACATCAGTAGCGGCAATACCTCCTTTCTGGGCGGGGCGAACCTGGGCGGCAGCGGCATTGGCACCAATTTATCCGGCGCAGCCACCACCGTCGATGCGATGGCGGCGGGCATGAGCCTGGGTGTAGTCAAGGGCACCGTTAACGTGCTGGGAACCCAATTGCTCAATCTGGGAGTGCTTGCACGCGCCATGCAGAAGCAGGGCGGCGTCAACATTCTGTCCACGCCCAATCTCATGACGCTCGACAATGAGCAGGCCAGCATCGTCGTCGGCCGGACCGTGCCGTTTGTGACAGGCACCTATACCACCACCGGGGACGGCGCCAGCAACCCCTTCCAGACGGTGCAACGCGAAGACGTGGGACTGACGCTGCGTATCCGGCCGCAGATATCCGAAGGCGGAACCGTCAAGCTGTCGCTATACCAGGAGGTCAGCAGCATCGATCCATCGTCGACCCTGCCCACGGCGACCTCGGGCGGCTCCATCATCACCCGCAAGCGCGCGCTGGAAACAAAGGTGTTGGTCGACGACGGCCAGATCATCGTGCTGGGCGGCCTGCTGGAAGAAGTGACCGACGACAGCATTGCCTCGGTGCCGCTGCTGGGGGATATTCCCATACTCGGCAATTTGTTCAAGTATCAGAAGCGCGGCCGCAGCAAAACCAACCTCATGGTCTTCCTTAGGCCGCATATCGTGCGTAATGCCCAGGACGGCGCCGGCCTGACGCTGGATCGCTACAACTACATGCGGGCGGCACAGGCCGGCATGCCCGTCCGGGCGGCGTCGTGGCTGCTGCCCGACTCGAATGCCGCCGCTTTACCCCCGATCCAGCGCGATCCGAGCACCGGCCTGCTGGATTTGCGCGAGCCGGGGAATATCGGTTCGCCGTCCGAATCGGCCACAGGCGCGCAGAAATCGGGCAGTCCGGCGCGGGCTCAACCCAGGACGTCCGACAGCCTATGATCGCCCGCCTGCCCTATGCCTGGGCGCGTGCGCATCGCGCCCTCATACAAACGGGCACCGCCGGGGCCGCGCTTACCATTTCCGAGCGCACCCCGGCTTGGGCATTGGCCGAGATCCGCCGGCGCCACGGTTCCCTGCCGCTCAGGCAGGTCTCCGATGAGGAACTCGATACACTGCTGGCCGCCGCCTATGCGCAGACGGGCGACGCGGCCGAAGTGGTGGATGCCGCGGCCAACGAGATCGATCTGGATCGTCTGATGCAGGACATTCCAGAGGTCGAAGATCTGCTGGAAACCCACGACGATGCGCCCATCATCCGCATGATCAATGCGCTGTTCACCCAGGCCGCGCGCGACGGCGCCAGCGACATTCACATAGAGCCTTTCGAGACGCACTCCGTGGTGCGCTACCGGGTTGACGGAACCTTGCGCGACATCGTCAGCCCGCGCCGTGCGCTGCATAATGCCCTGGTCTCGCGCATCAAGATCATGGCCAGCCTGGATATCGCCGAAAAGCGCCAACCGCAGGATGGGCGGATCGCCTTGCGGGTAGGGGGACGGCCCATCGATGTCCGGGTCTCGACCCTGCCGACCGGCCATGGCGAGCGCGCCGTGCTACGCCTGCTGGACAAGGAAGCGGGACGGCTGCAGCTCGAGCGTTTGGGCATGGCTGCGGACGTCCTGCAAGACCTGGATGCGCTGGTTCGTCGACCGCATGGAATCTTCCTGCTGACGGGGCCGACAGGAAGCGGCAAGACCACCACGCTGTATGCGGCCCTGGGGCGGCTCGACGCCAGCACCACCAACATCCTAACGGTTGAGGATCCCATTGAATACGACCTGCCGGGCATCGGCCAGACGCAGGTCAACGTCAAGATCAACCTGACGTTCGCCTCGGCGCTGCGCGCGATCTTGCGCCAGGATCCCGATGTCATCATGATAGGCGAGATTCGCGATCTTGAAACGGCGCAGATTGCCGTGCAGGCTTCGCTGACCGGGCACATGGTCTTGGCCACTCTGCATACCAACGACGCCGTGTCAGCCGTTACACGCCTTATCGACATGGGTGTGGAGCCGTTTCTCCTCGCGTCGACCTTGCAAGGGGTGCTTGCGCAGCGCCTGGTGCGCAAGCTGTGCGCGCATTGCAAGACGCCTCAATCCGACAACGCCTCGGCCTGGGAGGCCAAAGGGTGCCCGGCTTGCGGCCATACCGGCTACAGCGGGCGTACCGGCATACACGAACTGTTCATACTGGATGAGGGCTTGCGTGCCAGGATTCACTCGGGTGAAAGCGAACAGGCCTTGCGCCGCGCGGCCCAGCAGGGCGGCATGCGCAGTTTGCAGGCGGATGCCGAACGCTGGATCCAGCAGGGCGTTACCTCGCGCGAAGAAGTCGCACGCGTCACCCGCGATTCCTGACGCCTAAGGAGCCACGCCATGCCTTCATATCAGTACGAAGCCGTTGACGCCACGGGCCGCAGCGACAAAGGCATGATAGATGCCGACAGCGAACGCGGCGCCCGCCACGCCTTGCGCGCCCGAGGATTGCTGCCTCTGGCGGTGCGCGAGACAAGCAAGCGGACGGAAAGGAGCGGGATATCCGTCGCGAAGATCAGCGACGCCGACCTGGGTTGGCTGACCCGCCAGCTTGCCAGTCTGCTGGCCGCACGGTTGCCGCTGGAGGCGGCCTTGCGCGCGACACTGGAGCAAGCGGAGCGCCGGCATGTCGCCCGCGTCCTGGCGGCCGTGCGTGACGACGTGCGCGCCGGCCATCGCCTCGGCGAGGCGCTGGCCGCCCATCCCAGGGACTTCCCGGAAATCTACCAGGCCCTGGTCGATGCCGGGGAACAGTCGGGCGACCTCGCCCAGGTTCTGGAGCGGCTGGCCGACTACATCGAGTCGCGGGGCGCTTTGCGGAACAAGGTGCTGACGGCTTTTATCTACCCCGTCATCGTCACGGTGGTATCCATTGGCATCGTCATTTTCTTGCTCAGCTATGTGGTGCCGCAGGTGGTCGGCGCGTTTTCACAGGCACAGCAAGCCTTGCCCTTGCTGACGCGCATGATGCTGGCCGCCAGCGGATTCGTCCGCGATTGGGGCCTGCTTGTGGCCGTCGGCCTGGCGGCCTTGTTTGTATTGTGGCGCCTGGGGCTGCGCAACCCGTCGGCGCGCATGGCCTGGCATGCCCGCGTCCTGCGCCTGCCGGTGCTGGGCCGTTACCTGCTGGGTGTGGACGTGGCGCGCTTCGCCGCCACGCTGGCCATCCTGACGGGCAGCAATGTGCCGCTGCTCGCCGCACTGGACGCGGCGCGGCGCACGCTGAAGAATCGCAAGCTGCAGGCTGCGGTGGACGATGCCACGGATCGGGTGCGCGAGGGCGGCGCTCTGGCGCAGGCGCTGCAGATGCAGAAGGTTTTTCCGCCGCTATTGATTCATCTGGTGGACAGCGGCGAACGCACCGGCGAACTGCCGGCCATGCTCGGCCGCAGTGCGAACGTACTGTCGGTCGAGCTGGAACGGCGCGCCATGACCATGACCGCCATCCTGGAGCCCTTGATGATACTGGTGATGGGCGGGATTGTCCTGGTGATCGTGATGGCGGTCATGCTGCCCATCATTGAAATCAACCAACTGGTGCAATGACTGGCTGCTGCGGGAGGCCTGAGCTGCCGGGGTAGATCGGGACTACGGCGTCGGGCTGGTTTGGCGCCTTTGTGCTGGCGCCGGCTTAAGGTTCCCGTTGCGCCGTCGACAAGGAAGCCTCAGGCACAAAAAACCTGTCTTTCAGTTCTTGCAGCCCGATCCGATTCAGCATCTCCGTCAACCTTTCCGCAGGCTTTCTCTGCGGCAGGTTCTTGAACTGCGCAATGATCAGCTCATTCTTCATCGAGTGCTCCCAGCCGACCAGTTCTGTCACGCTGACCTGATATCCATGCGCTTCCAGCTGCAGGCACCGCAGCACATTGGTAATCTGGCTGCCGAACTCCCGCGTATGCAGCGGATGGCGCCAGATCTCCGCCAAGGGGTCCGCCAGCGCCTTCCCCTTGTTCTTGCGCAACACTGAAGCGACTTCCGCCTGGCAGCAGGGCACCACCACGATGTACTTGGCCTGTTTTTTCAGAGCGAAGCGAATGGCGTCATCGGTGGCGGTATTGCAGGCGTGCAGGGCGGTGACGACGTCAACCGTGGCGGGCAGTTTCTCCGAAGCAATGGAATCCGCCACGGACAGGTTCAAGAACGACATGCCGCCAAAGCCCAGCCGTGCAGCCAATTCTTCCGAAGTCTTTACCAGTTGCTCCCGCGTTTCAATGCCATAGATGTGCGAGGCATCCTTCAAGTCCTTGAAGAACAGGTCGTACAGGATGAATCCCAAATACGATTTGCCGGCGCCGTGATCCACGAGGGTGACGGCGCCCCGTTCTTCCTTGATGTCTTTCAGCAGCGGTTCGATGAACTGGAACAGGTGGTAAACCTGCTTCAATTTGCGGCGGCTGTCCTGGTTCATCTTCCCGTCGCGGGTCAGGATATGCAGTTCCTTCAGCAGTTCTATCGACTGGCCGGGACGGATTTCATGGGTGTTGGACATACGGAAAAGGACGCGCCCGCGTGTCGCAGGTCGCATGAATGCGCGGAAAGCGACAGTTTAACGAAAATGCGCCGTTTCGTTGATTGCACTCTGGGGGTGTGGTCTGAGTGCGCGGCTGCGGGCGCCCTGGCGTAGAATCGGGACATATTCTTCCTCAAGGACTCGCCATGAACGCCCGCATACCCGATGAAGCGCTGCCGCCCGCCCTGGATCCCGAAGTCTTGCAGGCTTTCGTGGACGAGAAGTGGGATGGCCAGATCATTCCCGCCCTGACGGATTACATTGCGGTTCCCGCCAAAAGTCCGGCCTTCGATGCCGATTGGGCCCAGAACGCCTATATCGAACGGGTGGTGCGCGATGCCGCGCAGTGGGTGGAATCGCAGAAAGTGTCCGGTCTGACGCTGGAAGTGGTGCGCCTGCCGGGCCGCACGCCCGTCATCTATTTCGAGGCGCCGGCCACGCGCCAGGACGGCGGCGACACCGTCCTGATGTACGGCCACCTGGACAAGCAGCCGGAGTTCTCCGGCTGGCGTTCCGACCTGGGGCCCTGGACCCCCAAGTACGAGAATGGCAAGCTCTATGGCCGTGGGGGCGCCGATGACGGCTATGCCGTCTACGCTTCGCTGACCGCCATCATGGCGCTGGACAAGCAGGGCGTGCCGCGGCCGCGCTGCGTGGGCTTGATAGAAACCTGCGAAGAGTCCGGCAGTTACGATCTGCTGCCCTATGTGGATGCCCTGCGCGAGCGCATGGGTAACGTGGCGCTGGTGGTTTGCCTGGACTCGGGCGCCGGCAATTACGATCAACTATGGATGACGACGTCCCTGCGCGGCCTGGTGGCGGGCACGCTGGAAGTCCAAGTGCTGGACGAGGGCGTGCATTCGGGCGATTCCAGCGGGGTGGTGCCGTCCAGTTTCCGCATCCTGCGCCATGTGCTGGATCGCCTTGAAGACAGTTCCACCGGCCGGCTGTTGCCGCAAAGCTTTCATTGCGAAATCCCCAGCGATCGCATCGAGCAGGTCCGGGCCACCGCACAGATCCTGGGCGACGAGGTCTGGCGCCGCTTTCCCTGGAGCTGCGGCGCCGATGGCGGTTTTGTGCTGCCCATGACCACCGAGCCGCAGGAAGCCTTGCTGAACCGCACCTGGCGCCCGACGCTTTCCGTTACCGGGGCCGAGGGCCTGCCGCCCTTGTCCAGCGCGGGCAATGTCCTGCGTCCGCGCACGGCCTTCAAGCTTTCCTTGCGCCTGCCTCCGCTGATCGACGCCGTTGCGGCGGTGCAAGAGCTCAAGTCCTTGCTGGAAGCCGACGCGCCCTACAATGCCAAGGTGGTCTTCAGGCCCGACCAGGGCGCCGCCACGGGCTGGAATGCGCCGGAATCGGCCGCCTGGCTCAGCCGGGCGCTGGACGCGGCATCGCAGCAGTATTACGGCGCGCCTTGCGGCTACATCGGGCAGGGCGGGACCATACCGCTGATGAACCTGTTGCAGCAGGGCTTTCCGAAATCGCAATTCATGGTGTGCGGCGTGCTGGGGCCCCAGTCCAATGCGCATGGCCCCAATGAATTCCTGCATGTGCCCTATGGCAAGAAGCTGACCGCGGCGGTGGCGCAAACCATCGCGGCCCTGCCTGTTTAGTGGCTGCCGCCGCTTAGATCATGGGCAGGTAGCGCGGCTCCGCGCCGCGTGGAAAGGCGGCGTCCACGCGCGCAAGCTCTTCGTCCGTCAGCACGATGTCGCCCGCTTGCGCATTGGCCTGCACGTGGGCTGCCTTGGCCGATTTGGGAATGGCAAAGACCGACGCATCGCGGGTAAGAAAAGCCAGGGCGATCTGGTGGGCCGTGGCGTCATGCGCCCTTGCGATGTCGTCCAGAATTCGGCGCCCGTTCGTGCCGGGCTTGGGGAAATCGTCGTGGCCGAAGGGGCTGTAGGCCACCAAAGCCATGCCATGTCGCTGGCAGAAGGGCAAGACGGAATGCTCTATGGCGCGCTCTTGAAGATGGTATAGCACCTGGTTGCAGGCGATCCGGCCAGGGCCCGTCACGGCCAGCGCCTCTTGCAAATCGTCCGTGTCGAAATTGCTGACGCCGTAGGAAAGTATCTTGCCGTCGCGCTGCAATTGCTCGAAGGCGGCGAAGGTTTCCTCCAGGGGATGGGGGCCGCGCCAATGCAGCAGGTAGCAGTCCAGCCTGTCGGTGCCCAGTTGCTTGAGGGATCGTTCGCAGGCGCTGATGGCGCCGCGCCTGGATGCGTTTTCGGGCAAGACCTTGGAGACCAGAAAGGCCTGGTCGCGTCGGCCGCGAATGGCTGCGCCGATTACCTGCTCGGCGGCGCCGGAGCCGTACATTTCCGCCGTATCGATGTGGTCCATGCCCAGGTCCAGACCGCGCTGCAAGGCCTGCACGGCCTGGTCGTGGTCGGCGTCGTCGATGTACCAGCTGCCCTGGCCGATGGCGGCGATAGCCCTGCCCGTCGTGCCGAAGGTATGTGTCTTCATGAGCTTCGTCCTTGTCTTGATGATGTGCGAGCGGGCGGCGCTTGCCGGGTTTCGTCGTTTAGCGCACCGGCAGGAAGTTGAAGAACAGCAGGCCTTGCACATAGTTGATGCCCACGCGGCGCAGGTTCTCGTCCAGCAGGTTGGCCACCAGGTCCAGGCGGCCGACCAATTGCCCGAATTCCCGTTCGAAGCTCAGGTTGGTGGCCGTGCTGGACATTTCGTTGGCCAGCAGCAAGGGCTGCCCGGCTGCGTTCCGACGGCTGGCAAGCAGCCAGGCCGCCACCTCGACGTTGCGGGCGGCGTTGTACACGTGTTGGGGTTCCAGGCTGTCCGCTACGTAAAAGCGCGTTTTGCCGCCATGGGCGCGGATAATCATATTGGCCATGCCGAAGATGAAGGCGCCCACGCGGTCCCCTTGGTAGGCCGGGTCCAGCGCGACCGCCAGTATCTCCACATCTTGCAGCGCAGCCAGCTCGGTCGGCGCCTGGCCGGTCTGTATGGCTTGTCGGCCGTGCTGTATGGCCGCTTCCAGGCTGACCGCGCCTGTCTTGCGCCATTCGGCGGGATTGCGTCGGTACAGTTTTTCCAGCAGGCGCGACAGGCTGTCCAGGTTGTCGCGCATGGCGATGGTCACGGTGCGGTTGAAGTCGGTTTGCGCCAACTGGTCCAGCGACATGGCCTCGCTGCGCGGATGGGACGGCGACGTGTCGTCCGTGGAGGCGCAGCCCGCCAACCCCGCCGCGGCCATGCAGGCCGCGAGGATCATGCCAGCCCATCTAGCGCCGTTCATTCCATCGTTATCCGTTTTTCTGTGTCTTGCGTGACGGCGCCGAACCGGGTCCGGGCATCCCTGGGCTTAGACTTTATCATGCCTGTTCGTTGGAACACATCGGTGTTGACGCGAACCGCCGCGTTCGCGTGGCGGCCGGCCCCGAAAAACGTCACAATTGCGCTCGTGAAACGCGGGAGTTTTGTAAATGGATAGTCAGGTCAAGCGCAGTTCCCTGGAAATGACCGCCGCCATGCTTATCTCGGGAAGCATAGGCTGGCTCGTCCTTCTGTCGGGCCTGCCTGTGCTGGACGTGGTGTTCTGGCGCTGCGCAATCGGCGCGGCCACCTTGCTGGTCATCTGCGTCTTGATGGGATTTCTGCGTCCCGGCCTGATGCGCCGGGCCGATTTTGCCTGGGCCGTGGTCAGCGGTGTGGCCATTGTGGCGAACTGGCTGCTGCTGTTCGCCGCCTATTCGCGCGCCTCCATCGGCATTGCCACGGCGGTCTACAACACCCAGCCTTTCATGCTGGTGGGCCTGGGCGCCGTGTTCCTGGGCGAACGCCTGAGCCGGGACAAGCTGTTATGGCTGGCGCTGGCCTTTGCCGGCATGCTGGCCGTCACGCAGCAGCACGGCTCGCCGGCCTATGGCCATGGCGGAGGCTACCTGCTGGGAATCGCCTTGGCGCTGGGGGCGGCCTTTCTGTATGCGGTCGCCGCGGTGTTGATCAAGCGCCTGGCGGGCGTGCCGCCGCACTTGATCGCGCTGGTGCAGGTATGCGCGGGCGTGGCCCTGCTTGCTCCTTTTGCCCAGCTTGCGGACGTGTCGCGACAGGCGCCGTCGGTCTGGTTGATCCTGCTGGTGTTGGGCGTGGTGCATACCGGGCTGATGTATGTGCTGCTCTACGGGGCCATCCAGAAGCTGCCGACGGCGATTATCGGCGCCTTGTCTTTCATCTACCCCGTCGCCGCCATCATGGTGGATTGGCTCGCGTTTGGGCAAACGCTGCAATGGCTGCAGTGGCTGGGCGTGGCGGCCATCTTGCTGTCGGCGGCCGCCATGCGGCAGGGTTGGGCGCTGCGCCTTTCGCGTTCAGGCCGGCGCCCGCGCCTGGCCGCGCATGCCGCGCCCCAATCCGTACAAGGCCAGGAAGGCGATCAGCCCCAGCAGGCTGGACACCGTTAAAGACGCGACGCCCCAGCGTTCTATCAGCAGCCCGAACAGAAAGGGCGCCGTTGCCTGGGCGATGCGCGCCGGCACCATCAGCAGGCCTTGGCGCAGGCCGTAGCCCAAGGGCCCGAAAATGACCAGGGGCAGGGTGCCTTTGGCGATAGTGAGTATGCCGTTGCCGGCGCCGTGCAGGACGGTGAACGGAATGGCGGCGGCGCTTCCCGTCGCCATCAGGCAGGCGGCTCCCACCGGGTGGGCCAGGGCGGCCAGCTTGGCCGAAACCAGGGGATGCATCTTGCGCAACAGGCCGAATTCCAGCAGGCGTGCCGCGACCTGGGCCGGCCCGACCAATGCGGAGACGGCCACGGCCGCCGCCAGGGTCAGGCCGCCGGCCTGCAGCAGTTTGGGCAGGTGGGCCGCCATGGCCGTGCTGATGAACCAGGTAATGGCAAAGACCAGTGCAAGCAGCAGGCTGGCGTGGCGGGGCGC
>JBARWC010000196.1:0-2040 GCA_049646585.1 Burkholderiaceae bacterium
GCTGGCAGGTGGCGCGCAGCATGCGCAAGGACGGCTAAGCCGCCCGCCCGGCTCGGGGGCGGCGGCGTTTGCGCTTATGGCAGCCGCCCGGCCCTGCGCGGCCGGGCTTCGTCCATCCAGGTGGCGGCTACAGGCCCAGCTTGTCCCAGAGACCGTCCACGCGCGTTTTGACCGCGGCGTCCATCTCGATGGGCGTACCCCATTCGCGCTGGGTTTCGCCCGGCCATTTATTGGTGGCGTCCAGACCCATTTTTCCGCCCAGGCCCGAAACCGGGGAGGCGAAATCCAGATAATCGATGGGCGTGTTTTCGACCAGCACCGTATCGCGGACCGGGTCCATGCGCGTGGTCATGGCCCAGACCACTTCTTTCCAGTCCCGTACGTTGACGTCGTGGTCGACCACGACGATGAACTTGGTGTACATGAACTGGCGCAATACGCTCCATAGGCCGAACATCACGCGCTTGGCATGGCCGGGGTATTGCTTGCGCATGGAGACGACCGCCAGGCGGTAGCTGCATCCTTCGGGCGGCAGGTAGAAATCCACGATTTCCGGCAGTTGCCGTTTCAGCAGCGGCACGAAGACTTCGTTCAGCGCCACCCCCAGGACGGCGGGCTCGTCGGGCGGCTTGCCGGTGTAGGTGCTGTGGTAGATGGGGTTGCGGCGCATGGTAATGCGCTCGACGGTAAACACCGGAAACCAGTCCTGCTCGTTGTAATAGCCGGTGTGGTCGCCGTAGGGGCCTTCCAGCGCCATTTCGTAGTCGGAATCCTGGGGGGCCGCCACGCCTTCGGGTGGCACAGGTTTGATCGCACGGCTGTCGGAAGAGGGCAGTATGTGGCCTTCCAGGACGATCTCGGCAAAGGCCGGCACCGACAGGTCGCTGCCCAAGGCTTTGGTCACTTCGGTACGCGATCCGCGCAGCAGGCCGGCGAACTGGTATTCGGACAGGCTATCGGGCACCGGGGTGACCGCGCCCAATATGGTGGCCGGGTCGGCACCCAGCGCGACGGCGATGGGGAAGGGCTTGCCCGGGTTGGCCAGGGCGTGGTCGCGGAAATCCAGTGCGCCGCCGCGATGCGACAGCCAGCGCATGATGAGCTTGTTGCGGCCGATGAGCTGCTGGCGATAGATGCCCAGGTTCTGGCGCTTGGCATTGGGTCCGCGCGTCACTACCAGGCCCCAGGTGAGCAGGGGGGCGACGTCGCCCGGCCAGCAGCGTTGCAGGGGAATCTGGTTCAGGTCCACGTCCTCGCCTTCCAGCACGATGTCCTGGCAGGCCGCGCCCTTGACCGTCTTGGGGCTCATGTCCCATAGCGCGGCCTTCAGCATGGACACTGTCGCCAGGGCGTCGCGCAGGCCGCGCGGCGGCTCGGGTTCGCGCAGCGATGCCAGCAGTTCGCCGGTCTGGCGCAGCGCGCCGACGTCCTCGGCGCCCATGCCCCATGCCACGCGCCGGGGCGTCCCGAACAGATTGGTCAATACGGGCATGCTTGCGGCCTGGCCCTTGTGCTGTGCTTGCTCGAAAAGCAGGGCCGGGCCTTCGGCCCGCAGCACGCGGTCGCTGATCTCGGTCATTTCCAGATCGGTGCTGATGGGTTGCGTAATGCGCTTTAGCTCGCCTTTGGCTTCAAGTTGGGCGATGAAGTCTCTTAAATCACGGTATTTCACAGAATCGGGCCAATCAGGTTGTTGTCGGATTACATTTCCGACCGGGTGAGGTTAACATCGACATTCTCTATTTTATTGGGAAGGGACGCGATGGCGGTCATGGGCTCCGATAGCGTGGTGGGCCGCTCACTACGCACGGCCGGCTACCAGGTCAGCGAATTCGTACATGTCTGTGCAATATACCTGGGTATCGCCGTGCTGGTCACGGCGGTGCTCAGCATGGCCGTGCCGTCCTTGCGTGAGCAGGCGCGGCAAATCCACGAAGCCCTGATCATCGCTCTGCGCCCTGACGGGCTCAAGCAAGAGATGCTGGCCTCCTTGGCCAATGACGCCCTGGACGGCCGGGCCGCCCAGGGCGGCTCCGATGC
>JBARWC010000197.1:0-7773 GCA_049646585.1 Burkholderiaceae bacterium
GCCGCTCACCGCCAACAAAAAAGCCAAGCAATTCAAGGCCTTAAACTGTCTGCGTCGCTAGGGAAAACCCTAGTGCGTGTGCTGCGAAGAACAGAACTATAGCACCGCTTTTTAGCCCGTGCAAATCAAAATCCGGCCAAACCCACCAGAAACCCCTTCCCTTGCCCGCCAGCCCGCGCCAAGCCCTTGAAATATCACTGCAATCTTTTTTTAAAGAAAATTTAATTATTTCTCGCGCCGTCGCGAAAATGCCAGGGCCATGCTTCCTTAGCCCACAACCCTCTAGACAGAGATAACCGTGGTCTCTTTAATATGCTGCAAAGTAAAGCTGGACCGCATGTCGACCACCGCCGGGTGCTGCATCAGTTTGTCCATGGCGAAGCGCGAGAACTCGGTCAGGTCCTTTACTTGCACGCGCAGCAAGTAATCCATATCGCCCGACATGGCATAGCATTCCACAACCTCGGGCCAGACCTGCACGTCGCGGGCAAAATCCGATACGGGCGAATGGCTGGCCCGGAACACCTTATTAAGGCGTATGGTTACATAAGCCAGCAACTTAAGCCCGACCTTGTCCGGGTCGACCAGGGCAACGTAGCTCTGTATATAGCCCTCGTCCTCCAGGCGTCGCACTCGCCGCAAGCAAGGGCTGGGAGAAAGAGAAACGCGATCGGCCAATTCCTGATTGCTCAAGCGCCCGTCGCGCTGCAATTCCATCAAAATTTGCCGATCTATCCTATCAAGGTCATTTTGAGCCATAAAACACCTATATTCTTAATAATATAGATATTAAATTGCTTTCATAGGCTTATTTCAAGCCATAAACGCAATCGCCTGCCCGCACTTCTTTTCTACAATTTCGGCATCGACAGCGATATTGACCAACATCAAGAAACTCCGGAGCACAGACATGAGCACACCCTTCCAGCCCTGGGACAACCCCATGGGAACCGCAGGCTTCGAATTCATCGAATACACGGCGCCCGATCCCGTCGCTTTGGGCAAGGTATTCGAAACCCTGGGCTTCAAGGCCATCGCCCGCCATCGCAACAAGAACGTGACCCTGTACCGCCAGGGCGGCATCAACTTCCTGATCAACGCCGAGCCGGATTCCTTTGCCCAGCGCTTCGCCCGGCTGCACGGCCCGTCGATCTGTGCCATCGCCTTCCGGGTGGACGACGCCGCCAAAGCCTATAAGCGCGCCATCGAGCTGGGCGCCTGGGGCTTCGACTCCGGCAGCGGTCCCATGGAGCTGAACATTCCCGCCATCAAAGGCATAGGCGATTCGCTGATCTACCTGGTGGACCGCTGGCACGGCAAGGCCGGCCACGGCGGCATCGGCGACATCAGCATCTACGATGTGGATTTCGAACCCATCGACATCGCAACGGCCCAGGCCGACCTGGACTATCAGGGCGCGGGCCTGGCCATCGTCGACCACCTGACCCACAACGTGCACAAGGGCCGCATGGCGGAATGGGCCGAGTTCTACGAGCGCCTGTTCAACTTCCGCGAGGTGCGCTACTTCGATATCGAAGGCAAGGTCACCGGCGTGAAGTCCAAGGCCATGACCTCGCCCTGCGGCAATATCCGCATCCCCATCAACGAGGAAGGCACTGAAGAAAAAGGCCAGATACAGGAATACCTGGATCTGTATCGCGGCGAAGGCATACAGCACATTGCCCTGGCCAGCAACGACATCTACGCCACGGTCGAGAAACTGCGCGGTTCCGGCCTGAAGTTCCTGGACACGCCCGACACCTACTACGAACTGCTGGACCGCCGCCTGCCCAACCACGGCGAAGACGTGGACAGGCTGCAGAAAAACAAGATACTGCTCGACGGCGCGGCCGAAGGCGGCTTGCTGCTGCAGATCTTCACCGAGAACCAGATCGGACCCATCTTTTTCGAAATCATCCAGCGCAAGGGGAACGAAGGCTTCGGCGAAGGCAACTTCAAGGCTCTGTTCGAATCCATCGAGCTGGACCAGATGCGCCGGGGCGTGCTGAAAAACGTAGAGTGACGCTCAAAGGGCCGCCCGCCCGCAGGCGGCCCCTAAACGGATAGAATCCCTTCTTTCACATAAGTGGTGTCAGCGGAAGGGATACATCGATGTGGGCGTACATTATGGCGCTGCTACAGCGCAGCTGGCGAATGTTCGCCACCGTGACCAAGGTCATGCTGCCCGTCATGGTTGCCGTGCAAGTAGCGGACTATTTCGGCCTGGTGGAACTGATCGGACGCCTGATCGCGCCGGCCATGGCTTTGCTGCACCTGCCGCCCGAAGCCGGCATCATCTGGGTCACTACCTCATTCGTGGGCATCTACGGCGGTCTGGCGACCTTGGCCGGCCTGGCGCATACACTGGACATTACGGCGGCGCAGCTAAGCGCCCTGTCGGCCATGATGCTGTTCACCCACGCCCTGCCCGTGGAGCAATCCATCGTGCGCCGCGCGGGGGCCAGCTTCGGCGTAACGGGCGCCCTGCGCATAATGACCGCCCTTGCCTATGGCGCCGCGGTTTCATGGGCCTGCCACCTGACGGGCGCGCTGTCCGAGCCCCTGTCCTTCGAATGGCTGCGCGGCTCGTCCTTCCTGCCCGAAACCGAGGCGGCCGGCTACATCGGCTGGATACAGTCCACCGCATTCTCGCTGCTGCTGACTTTCGTGATCATCGTCGGCCTGGTGATGGTGCTGGACGCCCTGGACCGCCTGGGCATCACCCGGCGCATAACGTCCGCACTGACACCGCTGCTGAAAGTATCGGGGCTGAACGCCCAGGTGGCGCCGGTGACGACGGTGGGTGTGCTGCTGGGGCTGACCTACGGCGGCGCGCTGATCATCGAAGAGGCGGAAAAACAGAACTTCTCGGCGCGGACCCGCTTCCTGGCCCTGACCTGGCTGTCCCTGTCGCACGCGCTGATCGAAGACACGCTGCTCTTTTTGGCACTGGGCGCGGACATATGGATTATTTTGATTGGCCGCGTTCTGCTGACGCTGGCCATCGTGGCTGTCCTAGCCAGGCTTACCGACCGCGGGGACCGGCGCCCGGTCGCCGTCGGCCAATGACAGTATCCACGCCGCAAGCAGCTTGGCGTCGGCGGGGCTGACCTGGGGCTGCGCCGGCATGGGCACCGCGCCCCAGCGGCCGCGGCCGCCGTTGCGTATGGCGCCCGCCAGGTATTCGTCGGCCCCCGCTTGCCCCGCGAAACGCTCGGCGACGAGCTTGAACGACGGGCCCACCCGCTTGCTGTCGACTTGATGGCAGGCCAGGCAGTTCCTGGCCTTGGCCAGATCGACGCCCACTGTTTGCCCGGACGCCGCCGGCAGCCATCCCAATCCTGTCAGGCAAAGCAGGATGGGAAGAAATCGTAAATACATAAACCAGACCCGCGTGTAAATGAAGAACCGGCGGCCCGGATTCCGGCTTGCCGACGTGCGTATCGGGGTATTATCGACGATATTCCATTACCGTGACACCATCATGCTTCAGTATCCGCAAATAGACCCCGTCGCCATACAACTGGGGCCGGTGGCCGTCCATTGGTACGGCCTGATGTATCTGATCGGCTTCGGCCTCGTATGGCTGCTGGGCCGCTGGCGCATCCGGCAAGGCAAGACCGACCTATCCACGCGCGACCTGGAAGACCTGATCTTCTATTGCGTGCTGGGCGTCGTCATAGGCGGCAGGCTGGGCTATGTGCTGTTCTACAAACCCGGCGATTACCTGGCCCACCCACTGGAAATTTTCTATCTTTGGCAAGGCGGCATGTCCTTCCATGGCGGCCTGATCGGCGTCGCCGTGGTCATGCTGCTGTTCGCCCGCAAACTGGGCAAGTCGCCCTTCGAGATCGCGGACTTCCTCGCGCCCATGATCCCGCTGGGCCTGGCCGCCGGCCGCCTGGGCAATTTCATAAACGGCGAGCTATGGGGCCGCCCGACCACGCTGCCCTGGGGTATGGTGTTTCCGCAAGCCGGCGACGGCCTGGCGCGGCATCCGTCGCAGCTCTATGAAATGGGCCTGGAAGGTTTCGCGCTATTCGCGCTGGTGTGGTGGTTTGCCCGCAAGCCCCGCCCCACCGGCCAGGTCAGCGCGGTCTTCCTGATGGGCTACGGGGTATTCCGCTTTCTGGTCGAGTTCACCCGCGAGCCCGACAATTATCTTGGCCTGCTCGCGGGCGGCTTGTCCATGGGCCAGCTTTTGTCGCTGCCCATGGTGCTGGCCGGCGCGCTTATTTTTGCTTGGAGCGCAAGAAGATCGAACCCTGGATCGACACGCTGACCATTTCGGTGCCGGCTTCCAGCGGCACCCGGGCGGATTTGTCGGCGGCGGCCATGGCCATCACGCGCGGCGCGGCTTCGTAGTGCGCCCCAGCGCCACCCAGCTTGATTTCCTTGATGTCGTAGCCGGTATAGCCGAAGGCGGCGGCCAAGGCCTGTGCGCGAGCGCGGAAGGCCTGGCCGGCTTTTTCAAGCAGCGCCTCTTCCTGCTTGGCCCGCAAGGCCGGCGACACAAAGAACCTGAGGTTGGCGATGGGCATGCGATCGCTCAGGCGGGACGCCAGCTCTGACGCGGCGGCAAAGTCGGTGGACTCCAGGAAGATTTCGCCCCGGCCACGCCAGTTGGAGATTTTTCCATCCTTGTCGTTCATGGGCCAGATACGGTAGCTGCCGCTGGAGACCTTGATTTTTTCATGCCCCTTGGCCTGCTTCATGACCTCGTCCAGCGTTTTGCTGAGCGCGCCGGCCACGGCGGTCTGCGATGCATCGCTGATTTCGGAGGCCAAGGTAATGGTTACGGTATCTTGGGCAACCTCGGCCGTGGCTTCGGCCTGAAGCTGCGCTTGCGGCCATTTCCCATGATGCCGGCCCTCGCCCGCATCATTTGCCGCAGCTGTCGCGACAAAGCCCGCAGCTGCAACGCCCAGGGCCAGCGCCAACAACCATTTACCATTTTGCTTGGATGGATACATATTTCGTCCTTAAAAAGGAAAAGCTCGTCCGAAAACGAGCTTTTCAAAAACTGCCCCGCCTGTGCCGTCTAGGCCGGCATCCCGGAACCGAGGGTTCAAGGTGGTCGCCTTCAGTCAAGCTTCGGGTTTTCCGCAAGCGGAAATCACACCCACTTGTCAATCCGGCAACCTAATGCCATAAGCATTGGTTCAAGGAATGTATGGCCGAGTCACGAACACGGCAGGGACTAACTGATGAACACGCGCATTGCGCATTCAGAAAACCGTATGATGCACCGCTACTTTTGGGCTTGAGCGGCAGTGCCGACGACTTGATCGAGCATGTCGTTCATGTCGTCAATTTTACGCTTGAAATCGCCAAGCGCAACATTGCTCAGTGGACCATCCGGCGCGCGCATGGCAAGAAGCTCGGCGGCGATCTGGATGGCCGCCATCACGGCAATGCGCTCATTGCTGGAAACCTTGCCGCCCCCCTTGACGCCCAGCATGCGCTGGTCGACGTGGCGAACGGCGGCAAGCAGGGATTCTTTTTCGGCGGGCAAGCATGCCAGGGAATAATCGCGCCCCAATATGGATACGTCCACGCGTTCCATTTCGTCTACTCCCGAGGAGCGCCGGGCAGGCGCATCAATATTGAATCGATCTGCTCCCTGGCCTGGTCGGCAACCTGGCGCAGGTGCAGCGTATCGGCCTGGCTGGCCGCCAGGCGCTGCTTGAACGATTCCGACTCGGTGCGATAGCGGGCCACATCGACCTGCAGGGTTGCCTGGGCGGCCTGGGCTTCAGCCTGATAGGACTGTATTTGCGCCTCGTGCTCGGCCGCCTTTTCGGCTGCGGACGAATAGTCGGCTTCGCGGCGTTGCACCTGGTCGCGCAAGGCGTCACGCTCTTGCTCCAGGGTCTTGAGCCGGGCCAGCAATGCGGAACGCTCGCTTTGCAACTGGCGAGTGAACTGCACCATTTGCCCAATGCGGGCAGCGAGAGAGTCGAGATCTTGCAACATGGGCGTTATCGTAAACCATCAGGCCATGACGTGGGTAGGGAAAAGTAAAAAGCAATGTTAACCTTTCACCCCTCTTTCCGTTTCCTTTCAATATTCTTTCAATTCGGTCGAATTCTAGGCTGGCCTGTCTCCGCAAGATGTAATAAACCAAGAGTTCGCGGGTAAACCCTAGACAACTGAGGGGAAATCGGGGTTTTCAGCTTACCCCTCGTCTATTACCATTCCTCACCTTTTGGTAATAAAGCAATGCTTTGACCGGATCGGCTTAGGCCGCGCCACCCGAGGCTTTTCTCTATTATCGATTCCATCTTGCTGTCAGGGAGATCTCGTCAATCATGCAGCTCAGAAATAAACAGGACTTCTGGTCCGGCATCATGTTCGTCGCCTTGGGCGTCGGATTTGCGTTGGGCGCAACCAACTATTCAATGGGCACAGCCGCGCGCATGGGCCCAGGCTACTTCCCATTCTGGCTGGGCGTCTGCATGGCCGTGCTGGGAGGCCTCGTTGCGCTCGGCGCCATGTCGCCGAAAGCCGAAAAAGTCGAAATGGAAAAATTCGACTGGAAGATCACCGTCATCGTCATCGGGTCGGTGGTCGGCTGCGGCGTCATCTTCGATTACCTCGGCGTGTATATCTCCGTCTTCCTGCTGGTCCTGATCAGCAGCATGGCCAGCCACGTGTTCAGCTGGAAGGTCTCCGTGGTGAACGGTCTTGCTTTGGTGCTCTTCACCTACCTGGCATTCGTCAAGGGCCTGGGACTTATTTTCCCGCTGTGGCCCAGCTTTCTAAGCAATTAAAGGAAACCCGAAAATGGAAATGTTTGAACACCTTGCATTGGGTTTCTCGGTTGCCTTGTCCATCGAGAACGTTGCGTACTGCTTGCTGGGCTGTCTGCTCGGCACCCTGATCGGCGTGCTGCCGGGCATCGGCCCCGTGCCCACCATCGCCATGCTGCTGCCCATTACCTACGTGCTGCCTCCCGTGGCCGGCCTGATCATGCTTGCCGGTATTTACTACGGCGCCCAGTACGGTGGTTCGACCACCGCCATTCTGGTGGCCCTGCCAGGGGAAACCTCCGCCGTGGTCACTGTGCTGGACGGGCACCAGATGGCAAGAAACGGGCGGGCCGGCGCGGCCCTGGCCATTGCGGCCCTGGGCTCTTTCTTTGCCGGCTGCTTTGCCACCGTGCTGCTGGCCGGCTTCGCGCCTCCCTTGGCCGAAGTGGCTTTCAAGTTCGGCCCCGCCGAGTACTTCTCGCTGATGGTGCTGGGCCTGATCGGCGCCGTGGTGCTGGCTTCGGGCTCGCTGCCCAAGGCCATCTGCATGATCCTGCTGGGTCTGTTGCTGGGCATGGTGGGCACCGACGTGAACTCGGGTGTGGCCCGCTATGACTTCGGCATCCCCGAACTGCAGGACGGCATCGACTTCGCCGTGGTTGCCATGGGCGTGTTCGGCTTCGCCGAAATCATGACCAACCTGGAACTGAAAGACATGCGCGTGGACATCACCGGCAAGGTGGGTTCGCTGTATCCCAACAAGCAGGAATTCAAGGAATCGTGGCCGGCCAGCGTGCGCGGCACCTTACTGGGTTCGTCCCTGGGCATTCTGCCCGGTGGCGGTGCCACGCTGTCTTCCTTTGCGTCCTACACGCTGGAAAAGAAGCTCTCCAAGAACCCCGAGCGCTTCGGCAAGGGCCACCCCGCCGGCCTGGCCGGCCCGGAATCGGCCAATAACGCCGCCGCGCAGACCTCCTTCATTCCGCTGCTGACCCTGGGCATTCCCGGCAACGCCGTGACC
>JBARWC010000198.1:0-129600 GCA_049646585.1 Burkholderiaceae bacterium
CAGGCGGCCCGTTCGCAGACCAGCCGCGTTGTGGTCGCCACCGACGACGCCCTGATACAGCAAACAGTGCAAAAACACGGCTACGAGGCCTTGCTGACACGGGCCGACCACCCCACCGGCACCGACAGGCTGTCGGAAGTCGCGGCGCAACTGGGGCTGGCGCCCGAATCCATCGTGGTCAACGTACAGGGCGACGAGCCGCTGATCGACCCGCAGGAAATCGACCGGGTCGCCCAACTGCTGATCGAGGCGCCCGACGCCGCCATCGCCACCTGCGCCACCCCCATAGGCGACGCCGACACGCTGTTCAACCCCAGCGCGGTCAAGGTCGTGTGCGGGCTGAACGGCCGTGCGCTGTACTTTTCCCGCGCCCCCGTGCCCTGGGCCCGGGATGCCCTGGCCGACGGCTCCCGCCGTCTGGCGCCCGGCCTGCGAGCCTTGCACCACATCGGTCTGTACGCCTATCGCGCCGGCTTCCTGGCGCGGTTTCCAACGCTGCCCGTCGGCCCGCTGGAGACCTTCGAGTCGCTGGAGCAATTGCGTGCCATGGAGAACGGTTTTTCCATTGCCGTGCGCGTCACCGAAGGCCATCCGGCCATGGGCGTGGACACTCAGGAAGACCTGGAGCGGGTACGCGAAATCTTCATAAATAGGTTATAAATCGACTTCGAATTCGCTGATTCCGGCTCCATGGCGTGCAGAAATTGCTGCATTGCGGCATAATCGGAAAAAGTTAGAAAAACACAAAACTCCAGGAGGAATTCATGCGACTGATTCTGCTCGGCCCACCCGGCGCCGGTAAAGGAACCCAGGCGGCATTCATCACCGAAAAATTCGGCATCCCCCAGATATCCACCGGCGACATGTTGCGCGCCGCGGTCAAGGCGCAGACGCCGCTGGGCCTGGAAGCCAAGAAAATCATGGACAGCGGCGGCCTGGTCTCCGACGACATCATCATCGGCCTGGTGCGCGACCGCCTGACGCAGCCCGACTGCAAGGACGGCTATCTGTTCGACGGTTTCCCGCGCACCATCCCGCAGGCCGACGCCCTGAAAACCGCGCACATTCCACTGGACTTCGTAGTGGAAATCGTCGTGCCCGAAGAAAACATCATCGAACGCATGAGCGGACGCCGCGTGCACCCGGCCAGCGGGCGCAGCTACCACACCACCTTCAATCCTCCCCGCACACCGGGCAAGGACGACCTGACCGGCGAGCCGCTGGTCCAGCGCGACGACGACCGCGAAGAAACCGTCAAGCACCGCCTGTCGGTGTACCGCGAGCAAACGCGTCCCCTGGTGGACTACTACTCCAGTTGGGCCGACTCCGGCGCCGCCGACGCGCCCGCCTACCGCCAGTTGTCGGGGCTGGGCTCGGTCGAAGAAATCAAACAGCGCGTATTCCAGGCTCTGCAAGCCTGATAAAGATCCGCGGGACGGGCCACAGGCCTTTTCCCGCGGCTCGCCTCCATCCCCGGCCGACACCCCATAGCGGTTCACGGCCCTACTTAGAGACAGACATGGAAATCAAGAACAAGGTGTTCATCGTTACCGGTGGGGCGTCCGGCCTGGGCGCGGGCACGACCCGCATGCTGGTGTCCGAAGGCGCCAAGGTCGTCCTGGCCGACGTGCAGGACCAGGCCGGCGAACAGCTGGCGCAAGAACTGGGCCAGACTTATGTGCACTGCGACGTCACCCAGGAAGCCGACGGGCAGGCCGCCGTGGCGGCCGCCCTGAAGGCGGGCGCCCTGTTCGGCCTGGTCAATTGCGCCGGCGTCGCCCCCGCATCACGCACCGTCGGCAAGAACGGCCCGCACGCCCTGGATTTGTTTCAGAAAGTGGTCATGATCAACCTGGTCGGCACCTTCAATATGTCGCGCCTGGCCGCGGCGGCCATGAGCGACAACACGCCCGAACCCACGGGCGAACGCGGCGTGCTGATCAACACAGCATCCGTGGCGGCCTATGACGGCCAGATCGGCCAGGCCGCCTATGCCGCCTCGAAGGCCGGCGTGGTCGGCATGACCTTGCCCATCGCCCGCGATTTGTCCAAGGCGGGCATACGCTGCGTGACCATCGCCCCTGGCATTTTCGGCACGCCCATGATCTTCGGCATGCCGCAAGAAGTGCAGGACTCGCTGGCCGCCAGCATCCCCTTCCCGGCGCGCCTGGGCCGGCCGGAAGACTACGCCAAGCTGGTCAACAGCATCATCACGAACGAAATGCTCAACGGCGAAACCATACGTCTGGACGGCGCCATCCGCATGGGCCCGAAGTAACCGCCCGACCGCCATGAGCTTGCTTAGGTCGGCCGCCACCGTCAGCAGCTTCACGCTGTTTTCCCGCATCACGGGCCTGGCGCGCGACGTGCTGATCGCCGGCGCCTTCGGCGCCGGGGCGCTGACCGACGCCTTCTGGGTCGCCTTCCGCATTCCCAACCTTTTGCGCCGACTGTTTGCCGAGGGCGCTTTTTCGCAGGCCTTCGTGCCCATACTGGGCCAGGCGCGCAGTACACGCGACGCCGAAGAGGTGCGGGTGCTGCTGGACCGGGTCGCCCTGCTGTTGACGGCCGCCCTGGCGCTGGTCACGCTGGTCGGCATCGCGGGTGCGCCCTGGGTGGTGACCGCCATGGCCAGCGGCATGCGCGCGGCGTCGCGGCAAAGCGAATTCGAGGCGGCGGTCTGGATGACGCGCCTGATGTTCCCCTACATCATCTGCATGTCGCTGGTCGCCTTCGCCTCGGGCGTGCTGAACACCTGGAGCCGTTTCGCCATACCGGCGTTCACGCCCGTGCTGCTGAACCTGTCCATGATAGGCGCCAGCCTGTTCCTGGTGGCTTATTTCGACACCCCCATCTACGCCCTGGCCGCCGGCGTGATGATAGGCGGGGTGGCGCAGTTGCTGGTGCAATGGGCGGCATTGGCCAGGCTGGGCCTGCTGCCGCGCTATTCCGCCCGCATCGTCCAGGCCTGGAGCGACCCGACCGTCAAACGCATTCTGCGCCAGATGCTGCCCGCCATCCTGGGCGTTTCCGTGGCGCAGTTGTCCTTGCTGATCAATACCAATATCGCCACCTGGCTGCGCCCGGGGAGCGTCACCTGGCTGTCCTTCGCCGACCGCCTGATGGAGTTCCCCACCGCCCTGCTGGGCGTGGCCCTGGGCACCGTGCTGCTGCCCAGCCTGTCGGCCGCCCATGCGCGCGGGGATCATTCCGGCTACAGCGGCCTGCTGGACTGGGGCCTGCGCCTGGTGCTGCTGCTGGGCCTGCCCGCCGCGCTGGGGATGGCGCTGCTGTCCGACGGCCTGGTCGCCACCCTGTTCAACTACGGCGCCTTCGGCGGCCAGGACGTCGCCCAGACCCGCCTGGCCGTGATGGCGTATTCGGTGGGCCTGATCGGCCTGCTGGCCATCAAGATCCTGGCGCCCGGCTTCTATGCCAAGCAGGACATACGCACGCCGGTGCGCATCGCCGTCTTCGTGCTGGTGCTGACCCAATGCTTCAACCTGATGCTGGTGCCCTATTTCGCCCACGCGGGCCTGGCCCTGTCCATAGGCCTGGGCGCCAGCGTGAACGCGCTGTGCCTGGTGGTTTTGCTGCGGCGCCGAAAGCTCTATCAGCCCAGGCCGGGCTGGCTGAAATTCGCCCTGCGCATGCTGCCCGCCCTGCTGGCCATGGCCGCCGTGCTGGGCTGGGCCGGCCAGGCGCTGGACTGGGTCGCCCTGGGCGCGCAGCCCGGCCTGCGCATACTGTGGCTGGCGGGGGTTTTGCTGGCCAGCATGGCGGCCTATTTCGGGGTGCTGGTCCTGTTCGGATTCCGGATGCGCGACTTTACACGCCGTGGCAACTGATATAGAATAGCTGTCTTTGCCGAACAAACCACACACAGATACACGGATATAAAATGGCCAATACCGCCCAAGCCCGCAAGCGCGCCCGTCAATCGGTTGAGCGCAACAAGCACAATTCCAGCCTGCGTTCCATGCTGCGCACTTCGATCAAGCGCGTGCGCCAGGCAATCGAAGCCGGCGACAAAGCCGCCGCTACCGAAGTTTTCCAGAAAACCACCAGCATCATTGATCGCGTCGCCGACAAGAACATCATTCACAAGAACAAGGCCGCTCGCCATAAAAGCCGCCTTGCCGCGGCAGTCAAAGCCCTGGCTTGATTGCTGCAATGGTTTAGCCGGCAAAGAAATCCGCGGGCACGACACAGGCCACGCAAAACGGGACGCAACAGCGTCCCGTTTTTTTTTGCCCCGCCCGCGTCGCCTTGCACCCTGGGGTATAGTTCGATCTGCATGCACACACCCCGTAACCAAAACCAAAGAAGACCGAGACACCCATGACTTCACAGAAACCCGCCCTCCTGCAGCTCCTGCCCTTTCCTTTTCCCCACACGCAAGAGCGCCTGTCGAAGTATTTCGACGTCATCGAGCTTTGGAAGGCGCCGGACGCCCAGGCCGTGATCGACGCCAGGAAGGACGAGATCGTGGTGATGGTCACCAGCGCCATGACCTCCACGCGGGCCGAACTGATCGATCAGTTGCCCAAGCTCAAGGCCATCTGCAGCCAGGGCGTGGGCTATGATTCCATCGACGTGAAACATGCCCAGCAAAAGGGCATACAGGTCAGCAACACGCCCGACGTCCTGAATGATTGCGTCGCCGACATCGCCTTCGGCCTGCTGCTGGCCACCGCGCGCAAGATAGGCCAGGCCGAGCGCTATGTGCGCGCCAATCAATGGGGCGGCGACGTCGCCTTCCCGCTGGGCACCAAGGTCAGCCACAAGAAGCTGGGCATCGTCGGCCTGGGCCGCATAGGCATGGCCATCGCCCAGCGCGCCACCGGCTTCGACATGGAAGTGCGCTACCACAACCGCAGCCGGCGCGACGACGTCAAGCTGGGCTACGAAGCGTCCCTGAAGGAACTGGCCGCCTGGTCCGACTTCCTGGTCGTGGCCACGGTGGGCGGCGCCTCGACGCGCAAGCTGATCGACCGCGAGGTGTTGCGCGCCCTGGGCCCCAAAGGCATCATCATCAACATCGCCCGCGGCTCGGTCATCGACGAGCAAGCCATGGTCGAGACGCTGCAAAGCGGTGAGCTGGGCGGAGCCGGACTGGACGTCTACGAGGCCGAACCCACCGTGCCCGACGCGCTCAAGACGCTGGACAACGTGGTCCTTCTGCCCCACATCGCCAGCGCCACCAACGAAACCCGGCTGGACATGCTGAACCTGGTGCTGGATAACGTGGATGCCTACGCCAGCACCGGCAAGCTGATCACCCCGATACCAGCCCTGTAAGCCCGCTGTACGGCCCGCGGCAGGGCCGGGGCAGGCGGACCGAGGCGGCGGCGCGGCAAAGCGCCCACGGCCTTGGCCCGCCTGTAAAAAAGCCGCCTTTCAGGGGCGGCTTGAGGGTGGGGTTTCCTGTTCGCTGGTCTTCAATTTATTATCGGCGGCAAAATCACACACGAATTTCCAGGCCAGCGGCTCGAGCTGGCGCAGGCGATGGTCGACCACGACGCAACGCACGCCGTCCAGCAACACCGGAACCACATAAGGCGAATAAGTCATTGGGCCGCCGACCGAGCCGACCGGCCGGAACTGCGACATTACGCCGGCCAGGCGCTCGGCCCAATCGCTGGGCCGGAATCGTTGGCCATCGAGCGTAAGGCCGTGAATAACAAGCTTCTGTACAAGATCAGTCATAAACTTCCGCGGAAAAATCGCCGCCCTTTTGAGGCGTACCAGGCATTCCCTGCCCCGCGAATTGTATATGATAGTAAGATGGCTCTTTTACGCAAGGCTTTCTATGTCCGACGGCACACCGCAAACCGGCCCACTGCGGCATTTTCTACAATTTCGCGACCTATCCAAGAACGAAATCCAATACGTACTGGACCGGGCTCGTCTCATCAAGAACAAATTCAAGCGCTACGAGCCGCATCACACCCTGCATGATCGCAACCTGGCCATGGTCTTTGAAAAAGCCAGCACGCGCACGCGCGTCTCGTTCGAGGCGGGCATGTACCAGTTGGGCGGTTCGGTCATACACCTGACCACCGGCGACTCGCAACTTGGCCGCTCCGAACCCATCGAGGACACCGCCCGCGTGATATCGCGCATGGTGGACCTGGTGATGATCCGCACCTTCGAACAGACTCGCATCGAACGCTTCGCCTCGCACTCGCGCGTGCCCGTCATCAACGGGCTGACCAACGAATACCATCCCTGCCAGATCCTGGCCGATATCTTCACCTTCATCGAGCACCAGGGGCCCATAGCGGGCAAAACGGTGGCCTGGATAGGCGATGCCAACAACATGGCTTATACCTGGCTCCAGGCGGCTGAAATCCTGGGCTTCCGCCTGCACGTATCCGGGCCGGTCGGCTACCAGCTCGACCCCCAGCGCATCGGCCAGCCGGCCGCCGGCACCCTGAAGGAATTCTCCGATCCCATGCAGGCTTGTGAAGGCGCGCATCTGGTCACCACCGACGTCTGGACCAGCATGGGCTACGAAGCCGAAAACGAAGAGCGGCGCAAGGCCTTCGCCGACTGGTGCGTCGACGCCGAGATGATGGCGGCCGCCGATCCCGACGCCCTCTTCATGCACTGCCTGCCCGCGCATCGGGGCGAGGAAGTCACCGGCGACGTCATCGACGGCCCGCAAAGCGTCGTGTGGGACGAAGCCGAAAACCGCCTGCACGTGCAAAAAGCATTGATGGAATTCCTGCTGCTGGGGCAGTTGTCCGCCTAGCCGGCCGCTGCGCCATAATCCGAAAGCCGTTTCCTGCTTGAAGCAGGAAACGGCTTTTTTCATTCCGGCTTGTATAAAAAGCCGCCTCTCGCCTCGGACATGACCCTGTCCCTCCCCCCATCTCCCACCTCCAGCTTCTGGCTTTCCGCCCGCCATCAGGACAATCCCGGTCTTGCGCCATTTTTTTATGTATGTAAAATTATTTACACACACAGGAAATAATGATTATGCAGAAACCCTCTTGGATCATCAGCGAATCGGACGTCGCGGGCTATTCCCCGGCCAACCACAGCGGCACCGTCAACCGACGGCTGATCAGCCGCGACACGGTCGGCGCCCAGCACGTCGAGGTGCTGCTGGGCACCATAGAAAAAAACCAGGGCGCCCTGCCCCATGCCCACCCGGGCATAGAACAAGTCTGCTATCTGCTGTCGGGCACAGCCGTGGTCGAAGTCGAAGGCGAGCGCGGTGAAATGCAAGCCGGCGACTGCTGCTACTTTCCGCCCGACAAAAAACACGTATTCACCGTCACCAGCGACGAGCCCGCCCGCCTGCTGGTGATCTACTCACCCCCATACGAAGAAAACCCGGCACGGGTCATACGCTGATCACCCCCCTCAATAAAACACGGCCGCCTCAAAGCCAGGCCCAAGGAGACAAGCATGAAAACCCATAACAAACCGCAGCGCTTTTCCGCCCCCGTGGGCAAAGGCATGCACAAGAAACTGATCGCCGGCGCACTGCTGGGCCTGGCCGCTTTCGGCACGACTGCCATGGCGGCCTACCCCGAAAAACCCATCAGCCTGATCGTGCCCTTCCCGGCGGGCTCGGGTACCGATGCCGTGGGGCGCATCTTCGCCGAAGAGCTCGGCGCCCTGCTGGGCCAGCCCGTCATCGTCGAGAACAAGCCCGGCGCCAACGCCACCATCGCGGCCAATTATGTCGCCAAGGCCAAGCCCGACGGCTACACCCTTTTCGTCACCACCAATACCTCCCACTCGGCGGCCCCCTGGCTGATGAAAAACGTCAGCTACGATCCCATCAAGGACTTCACCCCCATCGCGCGCGGCGGCAACCTGCCCTTCCTGCTGGTCACCAACCCCACCCGGCCCTACAAGACCGTGCAGGAACTCATGAAATACGCCAAAAGCCATCCCGACGCGGTCAGCTACGCCTCGGGCAACAGCACCGGCATTGTGGCCGGCGCCACCTTCGGCGTGCAGGCCGGCCTGAAGCTGCTGCACGTGCCGTACAAGGGCACGCCGCAAGCCCTGACCGACCTGGTCGGCGGGCAGGTGGACTTCATGTTCACCGACTTCACCTCCGGCATGCCCTTCGTGAAATCCGGCAGGCTGCACGCCATGGCCGTGTCCACGGCCAAGCGCAGCGAACTGGTGCCCGACCTGCCCTCCATGGAGGAAGCCGGCATGCCCGAGTTCGACATCAATTCCTGGAACGGTTATTTCGGCCCGGCGGGCATGTCGCCCGACGTGGTCAAGGTGCTGAACACAGCCATCAATAAAATCGTCAGCACGCCCGCCACCAAGACCCGCCTGGCGCAATTGGGCTTCGACGCCTTCAGCGGCACGCCCGAAGAATTCGCCGCCTTCGTGAAAGACCAGTATGCGCTATGGGGCAAATGGATCAAGGCCGCCGGAATCGCCCAGCAATGACCAAGCAGCCTGAATGCGCGGGGCCCCTGGACGGCATCCGGATACTCGATCTGAGCTCCGTGGTGATGGGGCCTTATGCCACCCAGATACTGGGCGACCTGGGCGCCGACGTCATCAAGGTGGAGTCGCCTTCGGGCGACAATATGCGCGCCGTCGGGCCCATGCGCAATCCCGGCATGGGCGCCATCTATCTGCACCTGAATCGCAACAAGCGCTCGGCCGTGCTGGATCTGAAAACACCGGACGGCCGGGAGGCCTGCCTGGAATTGGCCAAGACCGCCGACGTCCTGCTCTACAACACCCGTCCCCAGGCCATGGCCCGCCTCGGTCTGGACTACGACGCGGTCTGCCGGGTCAACCCGCGCATTGTCTACGTGGGGGCCTACGGCTTCGGCAATCAGGGGCCTTATGCCGGCAAGCCGGCCTACGACGACCTGATCCAGGGCATGACAGGCATCCCCGCGCTCTATCACTTGAATTCCGGAGACGTGCCGCGCTATGCGCCGCTGACGCTCGCCGACCGCGCCGTCGGCATGCACGTGGCCATCGCCATGCTGGCGGGCGTCCTGCGGGCGCGAGCCTCGGGGCAAGGTCAGGCCATCGAGATACCCATGTTCGAAACCATGGCGCAGCTTGTGCTGGGCGACCACCTGGGCGGCCGGACTTTCGACCCGCCGGCGGGGTCTACCGGTTACGCCCGCCTGCTCGTGAACCATCGCCGGCCCTATGCCACCTCCAACGGCTACGTCAGCGTCCTGATCTACAACGACAAGCACTGGTCGCGCTTCTTTCAATTGATAGGTCGGCCTGAATTGCAAGCCGACCCACGCTACAGCACCCATACGGCCCGGGCCAAGCACATCGACGAAGCCTACAGCCTGGTGGCCGGCATTCTGGCGGACAACAGCAGCGAATACTGGTTGCGGGCCTTTGCCCAGGCCGACATACCGGCGGCGCCGCTCTATGGTGTGGACGACCTTATCGACGATCCGCATCTGCGGCAAGTACACATGCTGCGAGCCTTGCAGCACCCTTCGGAGGGCGCCATGCATACGCCCGCGCCGGTGGGGAACTACTCCGGAACCCCCCTGAGCATACGGCGCCCCGCGCCGCGTCTGGGGGAACATACCCGGGAAATCCTGCAAGAGGCAGGCCTGCGCCGCGAGCTTATCGACGGCATTGTGCAACACGACGGCATGCGGGCGACACCGCAAGACGAGGAAACACCATGAGCTTCGTATTATCGGACGAACACAAGGCGCTGATCGAAGGCGTCGAAAGCCTGTGCAGCCATTACACCGACGACTACTGGCTGGAGCGCGACCGCGACGGCCAGTACCCTCACGACTTCCACCAGGCCCTGGCGCAAGCCGGATGGCTGGGCATCGCCATGCCGGAAGAGTACGGCGGATCGGGCTTGGGCATGTCGGAAGCCGCGCTGATGATGCAGGCCATCTCACGCTCCGGCGCGGGCTTCTCGGGCGCCTCGGCCGTGCACATGAATATTTTCGGGCTCAACCCCGTGGTGGTGTTCGGCACGCCGGAGCAGCGCGCACGCGCGCTGCCTGCGCTGATCAAGGGCGAACAAAAAGCCTGCTTCGCCGTCACCGAGCCCGATGCCGGCCTGGACACGACCAAGCTTTCCACCCGCGCCCTGCGCGAGGGCGACAGCTATGTCGTGCATGGCCGCAAGATATGGATATCGACCGCCCAGGTGGCCGACAAAATGCTGCTGCTGGCGCGCACCACGCCCTTGTCCGAGGTCAAAAAACCCACCCAGGGTCTGTCGCTGTTCTACACCGACCTGGACCGCACAAAAGTGGAAGTGCGGGAAATCGAAAAAATGGGCCGCAAATCGGTCGACTCCAATATGCTGTTCATCGACGGCCTGCGCATACCCGCCGAAGACCGCATAGGCGAGGAAGGCAAGGGCTTCGAATACATCCTGCACGGCCTGAACCCGGAACGCATCCTGATCGCCTCCGAGGCGGTGGGCCTGGGCCGCTGCGCGCTGGCCCACGCCGCCGAATACGCCAAGGAGCGCATCGTCTTCGGCCGCCCCATCGGCCAGAACCAAGGTATACAACACCCGCTGGCGCAAGCCTGGATGCATCTGGAAGCGGCCGACCTCATGGTCAAGAAAGCGGCCTATCTTTATGACGCGGGCCTGCCTTGCGGCGAGTTCGCCAACACGGCCAAGTACCTGGCCGGCGAAGCGGCCTTCAACGCCTGCCAGACCGCCGTGCTGACGCTGGGCGGCATGGGCTACGCCAAGGAATACCATGTAGAGCGCTATCTGCGCGAAAGCTTCATTCCCCGCATCGCGCCAGTCAGCCCGCAATTGATCATGTGCTTCATCGCCGAAAAAGTACTGGGCCTGCCCAAGTCGTATTGATGCGGCCTGGCCGCCGCGGCCGATGCCCAAGGCCCGGCGGCCTTACATACTTTGTTCTATGAAGCGGCAGGCCGCGCGCAGTTTCTTGGCCTTGTCCTCGATGTCGACTTCTATACGGTACAAGGGGCCGGCGATGGAAATGGCATAGGCATTGCCCGACACCTTTACCGGCCAGGCAATGGCGCCCACATCGTTCATGGACTCGCCCAGGTTGGCGAACCAGCCGCGTTCCAGCGAAGCCTGGATGTCGGCCTCGACCGCCTCGGGCGTGACCAGAGTGCGCTCATTAAACCTTTGCAGCGGCCCGGCGGACAGCAGCTTGAACCTTTCCGCTACGTCCATGGTGGACAGCAAGGCCCGGCCCAGGGAATTGGCGTGGGCCTCGCGCTGCGAGCCCGCAACGCCCACATAGCTGATGGGATGCGGCGAGGCCAGGACTTCCAGGTAGACCACGCGGTTGTTCAGATCCAGCTTGCCCAGCACCACCGTCTCGGACGTGGTGTCACGCAGTTCTTCCAGGCTGGGCAGCACCCGCTCGAGTATGGGATCGGCCCGGGAAATGCGCTGGGCCATGGCCAGCAAACGGCCCGTGGGGTAATAGCCCTGACGGCGCCCCGCTTCGTACAGATAGCCCAGGCTGGTCAGGGTGCGCAGCAAGGCCAGGCAGCTGGACACCGGCGCATCCAGATGGCGCGCGATTTCGGACAGGGCCAGGGGCTTGGCTTCGCGCGCGAAGATCTCGATGATCTCGATGACCCGCAGTGCCGTCTTGACGTTTGATTCCGGATTCTTGGGCGCCATGATCGTGTCCTGTCCGTCGGCGGATGGCAGAGGACAAAAGCCGGGGCGGCGCGCAGGCCGCCCCTTCGTTCTTACTTGTCGTTCTGGTCTTTCAGTTGCGGCAGCGCGGAACCGCCGGCGGAAGCCAGCAGGCCGGTCTTGGCATAGGTGAACAGCTTTTCGCGCGTATCCACGATGTCCAGGTTGCGCATGGTGAGCTGGCCGATGCGGTCGCGCGGCGAGAAGGTGGACTCGCCCTTCTCCATGGTCAGGCGCTCGGGCTTGTAGGTCAGGTTGTCCGAACGGGTATCCAGTATGGAATAGTCGTTGCCGCGGCGCAGCTCGACGACGACTTCGCCAGTGATGGCATGGGCGACCCAGCGCTGGGCCGTTTCGCGCAGCATGATGGCCTGCGGATCGAACCAGCGGCCTTGATACAGCAGGCGGCCCAGTTTCAGGCCGTTCATGCGGTACTGCTCGATGGTGTCTTCGTTGTGGATGCCGGTGACCAGGCGCTCGTAGGCGATGTGCAGCAAGGCCAGCCCCGGGGCTTCGTAGATGCCGCGGCTCTTGGCTTCGATGATGCGGTTCTCGATCTGGTCGCTCATACCCAGGCCGTGTCGGCCGCCGATACGGTTGGCTTCCAGCATCAGTTCGACGCTGTCGTTGAATTCCACGCCATTGAGCGCCACCGGCCGGCCCTGCTCGAAGCGGACCGTGACTTCTTCGCTCTTGACCTGCACGTCGTCGCGCCAGAAGGCCACGCCCATGATGGGCTTGACGATCTTGATGCCGGAATTCAGGTGTTCCAGATCCTTGGCCTCGTGGGTGGCGCCCAGCATGTTGGAGTCGGTGGAATAGGCTTTCTCGGCCGACATCTTGTAGTCGAATCCGGCGGCGCGCATGTACTCGGACATCTCGGCGCGGCCGCCCAACTCGTCGATGAACACCTGGTCCAGCCAGGGCTTGTAGATCTTCAACGCGGGGTTGGTCAACAGGCCGTAGCGATAGAAGCGCTCGATGTCGTTGCCCTTGAAGGTGCTGCCGTCGCCCCAGATGTTGACGTCGTCTTCCTTCATGGCGGCGACCAGCATGGTCCCCGTCACGGCGCGGCCTATCGGCGTGGTGTTGAAGTAGGTGATGCCGGCCGTCGAAATGTGGAAGGCGCCGCATTGCAGGGCGGCTATCCCTTCCGCCACCAGTTGCTGGCGGCAGTCGATCAGTCGCGCTTGCTCGGCGCCGTATTCCTTGGCGCGGCGCGGGATAAGGTCGTAGTCGGATTCATCGGGCTGGCCAAGATTCGCCGTATAAGCATAGGGAATCGCGCCCTTGTTGCGCATCCACAGCAAGGCGGCGCTGGTATCCAGCCCGCCGGAAAAAGCGATACCGACCTTCTGGCCGGTTGGAACGTTTTCTAGAATGGTTGTCATGGGAGATCTTAGGCCTTGGAAATAAACTCGACTAACCCGCCATTATATCCTTGACGCCCGGCCGCGCTCCGGCCCGCGCGCCCGCCCCGCCGCAGCCGGAATTCCGCATCCGAACGGCCCAGGCATAAAAAAACACGCCCCCGCCCCAATTCGAGTCAAGGTTTTGCTAAAATAATTCTGTCGGGGGAGTAGCTCAGCTGGGAGAGCGCTGCGTTCGCAATGCAGAGGTCGGGAGTTCGATCCTCCTCTTCTCCACCACAATTTCAAAAGCCCTTAATTTATTAAGGGCTTTTTCCTTTCCTGGCGCAAGGATGGTCCGTCTGACCTGGCGCCTTAGGCCGGGCTCAAGGCACAGCTGCGCCCCAGATTAGCCTGAATCAAAGTGCGGTCGGCCCCATCGGTCTTTCCATCGTGGTCAAGATCGTACCAACTGGACTGCGCCACGCCGTTGTTCAGGTTCAGTTTGCTGAGTTCCGCCCACAGATCCAAGTCTTTCTGATCCACCACGCCGTCGCGGTTGCCGTCGCCGGGACAATGAACCGTGTCGTACTTGTAGTTATATGCGGCGACCTGATCGCGCCGGTCCATTTCCGCCTTCAGTGCGCCATAAGGCTGTTGAGCCTCCGGCGGCAAGGTGGCAGTGATGGCGGGCGAGCCGACGGCGATGGCGGTGCCGCTTCTGTCGAGCTTGGGGTTCGGCACGGCCATGTCGATTTCGTATAGTTCATCCGTGTTTTGGTTCCCGGTATATGACGAATTCACGGGATTCGCGGTGTCCGTGGTGTACGTCTTGCGGTTCAGACGCACCAGTTTGTAGGTGCCGTCGCTGACCGCCTTTTGTGAGTCGGGCAAAACGTCGATCTTATCGCTGGGGTCCAGAGCCTTCCGGTAAGACATCACCTGCCCGCACTGGCCGAATCCTGCGGCGGGCACACCCGCTAGCCCGGAACCGGCGCCGTACCAGATACCGCCCTGATCGTCGCACAGCGCCTTCTGGGGAAAGATGGTGAAACACACATTCGCCGCTTCCACCACGCAAGGCTGGGGCGTGGTGGCCATGGATGGATTGGTGAAATTGGTTCCCATTTCAGAAAAATTCAGGCTGCGGATCGCACCCTGGCCGGGAGAGGTCAGGTAGGCCAGCATCGGCTGGGCATCCAGGGGGCGGTTGGCCGGAACATTGGCTGCCACGTCCGCACCCGCGATTTCCGCAAACAGGCGATATAAATCGGGCGAGCTGACCTGGTGGGTGACTTCACGCCCGGGCTGCTGGACCATGGGGCCGGCAATCAGCAGCGGCACCGAGACTCCGGTCTGATAAGGGAATGCCTTGGCGCGTGTGGGGTCGAATTTCCCCGGAGCCGTGAATTTCACACTGTTGACATAGGTACCGTTATCGCCCATGACGACCACCACCGTGTTGGTCTTTTCCGGCTGGTAGTTCAGCGTGCCATCCTGGTTCCAGGTAGCCAGGCCGAGTTCGACCAGCAGGCGACCGATCTCGGTATCCATGGCCTCGACCATCAAGTTGGTGACGAGATGATCATCGATCACGGCCGCGATCTTGCCGGGCACGCCTTCCAGATCACTGGCGGGCGAGCAGATCAGATTGTCATTCCGGCCTAGCGTGCTGTCGGACACCAGAGCCACAGGAGGCACCTGAAGCGGAGCGTGAATGGCGGAGTAGCCCAAGGACATCATCCAGGGGGTTTCTTTGCTCTGCTGGCGCACCCAGGCTACAGCCCGGTTGGTTTCCATGGTGCTGCGGTAGCCGCGCGCCGACGGGTCTTCCGCCCCGACTTTCCGTGTGCTGCCGTCAGGCCAGCTCTGGACGAACTCGCCGGTGTAGTAGCCGTTCTGAGTTGTGAAGTCCAAGTAGCCGGGCCGGCTCGCTTGGCAGGACTGGCCCGGATCAAAAATACCGCCGCGTTCCATACAGGTACGGCCCGGCGTGACGACGCCGGGGCCACGAGTAATAGACTCGCAAGCGCCGGTCACAGCGTAGCAAGCACCGGTATCCGCGCCGTTAGTGGGATCCATGGTTGTATTGGAGACAAAGCCGCACTTGTAGGTTCCTTCGGCCACGTTGCTACGCCCCGCCCGCGTATCGATCGGATAGGGGGCGCCATCCAGGTAGCCGTCGAAGTAGTCCCAACCCAACTTCCACATGGTCTGATGTCCGTAAGGCAAGTTCGGGGCCGTACCCAGGTCGGTGCCGGTCAAATGCATCTTGCCTATCAGTGCGCTGGTATACCCTTGCGTACGCAACAGCTTGGGAAGCGTCAGTTCGTAGGGCGAGATCTCGGAGTTGGCCAGGTCGGTCGACACCACGGCGTTCAGAATATTCGTGGCGGAGGGATAGCGCCCGGTAAAGAAAGTGGCGCGCGTGGGCGTGCAGGTCGGCATGGCCCAGGCGGAACGGAATTGCAAGCCCGCTTTGCTTATCGCCGTCAGGTTGGGCGTCTTGGGCGGCACCGCGCCGCCGTAGCCGTAGGATGTCATCTGATCCAGACCGAAGTCGTCAATGACGATGAAAAGGATGTTGGGTTTTTTCGCGTCCGACACGGTAGTGTCGCTGGAACAGCCCGCCAGCAATAGCATCGAAACCATCAGTAAAACAAGGTTGCCTCGTCTGCCTAGGTGCAAAGCTTTCATAATTATTTTCCTTTGGATTCTTCGTCAACCAGTGCTTCCCACGGCCTTCGCTCCACAACACGCCAAGCAGTCGGAATCTGGAGACTAACAAAAAGACCTTCCGAATGGAAGGCCCTTGTTTCGCCCTCCCGACACGGGAGGCACGGCTTGCGGACAGCCTGGCTAGCCTTGTAAATCCTGCAAGGTATCGATGTCCAGGACACAGCCCTGATCCGGCACATCGATCAAGGCCAGGCCCTGCGGCTGGCCGGCCGTCGCCGCCTGCGCCCGCAAGATCGATCGGGCGCCTTCATCGCCCGACAGCGCGCAAAGCTCCGGCCCGAAGCGCCGTGAAAACCACACGGGATGGCCGCGCCTGCCCGCATGTACGGGCGCGGCCAGTTCATGCCGACGGGCAGCGTCCAGCACAATCGTCACGGTATCGGGCCGCATATAAGGCAGATCCGCCGGCATGATCAGCCATCCGGCCGCATCGGCGCGTTGGCCGACCGCATAGGCCAGGCTGCGCCCCATGCCCAAGTGCGCATCCGGGCAAATCACGCTGGATATGCCATGCCGCTCCAACAACGCCGCATGTTCGAAGTCTTGCGGCCCGAGCACCACCACGGTGTCCGCCACTACCCGCTTGAGCAAATCGGCCGCGCGCAGGAGCATGGGCTGCCCGTCCACCACTTCCAGCCGTTTGTCGCGCCCAAAGCGGACGGAGCGTCCGGCGGCCAGGACAATACCGGCGGGATTCCACGCAGCCACGGTAAGGCCCCCTAGGCTTGCAAAGCGCAGGCGGCGGAGCCCACGGCCCGCGTCTGCCCATTGCGGCAGGCGATGAGCTCGGCCAGGATGGAGACGGCGATTTCCGCCGGCGCGCGGCTGCGGATGGGCAAGCCCACCGGCGCATGCAGGCGATCGACTTGTTCCGGGCTGAGGTCCAGCGTCAGCAAGCGCTGCCGGCGCGCCCGCGTACTGGCCGCCGAGCCGATGGCGCCCACATAGAAGGCCTCGGTCTTCAATGCCTCCATCAAGGCCATGTCGTCGACCTTGGGGTCATGGCTGAGCGCCACGATCACCGTCCTGCAGTCGGGGCGGAACGCCAGCACGGCGTCATCGGGCATGCCGTCCAGCCATTGCACGCCGGGCGTGCGCCAGTTGCGCCGTTGCTCTTCGCGCGGATCGTTGACGTAGACGGAAAAATCCAGCGCCGGCGCCATGCGCGCCAGGAACTCCGACACCATGCCCGCCCCCACGATCAGCAGGCGCCAGCGCGGGCCGAACAACTGCACCAATTCGTTTTGCTCGTAGCGCACGGGAAAATCGACGCTGCCGGCCCGCAAGGTAACGGCGCCTGTGTTCAGGTCGATGCGGCGTTCCATCAGCCTGCCCGCGGCGATGGCGTCGCAGGCCGCCTTGATGCCGCCGGCATCGCGCACGCGCTCGACCACCAGTTCCAGCGTGCCGCCGCAAGGCAGGCCGAAGCGGCGCATGTCCTCGGCCTCGATGCCGTAACGCAGCACCCCGATGCCCTGCGGAAAGCCAGCGGAAAACTGGCGCAGCAAATCGTCTTCGACACAACCGCCCGACACCGATCCGATGAATTCCCCCGCGTCCGTGGCGGCAAACAGAGACCCCAGCGGCCTTGGAGCCGAGCCCCAATTGCGTACGACGGTGACCAGCGCCACCGCCTTGCCCTGCCCCAGCCAGGCCGCCACGCGCTCCAGAACCTGCGCGTTGATGGCATGCATCTGCGCATTGCCCGGGTCGAGCAGCGCCATATTGGCCGCGGCGCCGTCCATCAGCGCAGCGCCTGCACGGTCTTGGCCGAGACGTCGCCCTTCTGGCCGCCGAACTCGACCCGCAGGTAGTTGGCCAGTTCCGCGACCTGGGCGTCGTCCAGCGCGCCCGCGAAGCCGGGCATGGCCTGCCGCCCCTGATTGCCGGGAAAGTCTTTCTTGCCGAGTCCGTTCAGCATCACGTAGAGCAGATTGTGCGGATCCGGATTGCGCACCGTGGAGTTGCCGGCCAGTGCCACGGTCACATTGGGCTTGCCTTGTCCCTGGGCGGCATGGCAGCCCGCGCACAGCGCTAGGTAGTGCTGGCGGCCCGCCCGCAGCGTCTCGCCCTGCGCGCCGTCGGCGGGCTTGAGCGCAACCGCCACAGAGGGCGCATCGCCGGTCAGATAGGTGACCATGGCCTTGTTGTCCGCCTCGGACAAATAGCGCGTGCTGTGATGGAAGGCATCGTACATGCCGCCATACGCGGAGCCCTGCGGGGCGATGCCCTTGGCCAGGAACTGCCGCAGATGCTCCACGGTCCAGCCGCGCGCCGCCAGCGATGCCGGCGTGATGTCCGGCGCATGTATGGCTTCGGCGGCTCCGCCCTGGAAGCTGTCGCCCAGCTTCAACTGGCCCACCATGCCGCGCGGCGTGTGGCATTCGGTGCAATGCCCCAGCACGTTGACCAGATAGCGGCCGCGCACCCATTCCTGGGAATCGCCTTTCGACACGGCCGGCAAGGTATCGCTAAGAAACAGAAAATTCCAGCCGCGCAGCAACGGCCTGAAATTAAGGGGGAAGGGAACGCCGTTCTCGCGGTTGCGCACGGGCGCGGGTTCGACGGTTTGCAGATAAGCGAAGATGGCGTCGCTGTCTTCGCGCGACAGGCCTCGGTACGAGGTATAGGGCATGGCCGGATACAGCGGATGCTCGGGCGTCACGCCGTCGTGCAGCGCCTTGTAGAAATCGGCGGAATTCCAGCTGCCGATGCCGTACTCCTGGTCGGGCGTGATGTTGGTGCCGTATATCGTTCCGAAGGGAGTGGGCAGCGGCACGCCGCCCGCGAAAGACGCGCCGTCCGCACTGGTGTGGCAGGCCATACAGTCGCCCGCGCGCACCAGGTATTTCCCGCGTTCGACCAACTGCGTATCCAGCGCGGCGCCGCGCTGGTCGACGGCCGATGTTTCGTAGCTGGGTTCGAGCACGCCCGACATGACGACGACGCCCCCGACCGCGACCGCCACAGCGGCGACGACGGCAATAGTAGAGGCTTTCATGAACGCTCCTCCTTGGTGAGGCCGGGCGTGGTCAGGATGAGATCCTTCACCGCCTGGTGATAGCGCACATAGCCCGTACACCGGCAGATGTGGTCGTTCAGGGAGTCCGTGACATAGGCTTCGACCTCGTCCCGCGCAATCGGCTGGCGCTGCAAGCGCTCGACCAGGACGGTGGCCGCGTTGACGAAACCCGGCGTGCAGTAGCCGCACTGGAAGCTGTAGAAATCCAGGAACTTCTGCTGCACGGGGGTCAAGGCCGTTACGGCGCCCGTCGCATCGCGTTGCGCGTGGCCTTCCACGGTGCGCAGCTTGCGGCCGTTGAAGTAGCCGACCCCGGTAATGCAAGTGCGCATTTCCTCGCTATGCCCGTTCTCGCGATCGAGTATGACGACGCAGGCCCGGCACACCCCTTGCCCACAGCCCAGCCGCGTGCCGGTCAGGCCGGCGTACTCGTGCAGAAAATCGATCATCATCAGCGTCTCGGGCACCTGTATCGGCCCGACGGGCTTGCCATTGATGGTCATGGAAACCGTGATGCTCGCCGTGCTCATGCCAAGGCCTCCTGGATTTTCTCGGGCGTGACGGGCAAGGAATAAAACCGCTGCCCGGTTGCGTGCGCAATGCCGTTCACGATGGCGGCCACGATGGGAATCATCACCACCTCGGCCATGCCCTTGGGCGGATCGGTTTCCGACAAGGGCGGGAGCACTTCCGCCGTCTGCTGCCAAAGCGCAACTTCCTTGGCCAGCGGCAGGTGGTAGCGATTGAAATTCCACGTGCCGTTGCCCGGGCCGTCCTCGTACAGGGGCAGATCTTCGTACAAGGCATGCCCTATGCCCATCGCCAGGCCGCCCTGCAACTGGCCGGAAACCAGCTGGGGCGAAAGCAGCGAACCGCATTCGACGATGGAGTGATGATTCAGCAGTTCGACCTTGCCGCTGGCGCGATGCACCGACACTTCGGCCAGGGCGCTGACCGCCGAATAATAGGTTACCGCGGCATTGTTGCGCTGCATTGGCGGATAGTGCACCGCCTTCCGGTTGATGACCTGGTAATTGCCGCCAGTCGTGCTTTTGGTTCCCAGGCTATCGTCGGGCCCGGCATCGATGGTGGCGATCGCAGCGTCCGCTCCGCCGCCAGCCATGCTTGCCGCTGTCGCGGCTCGGGAGACCGCCGCCGTACCGGCAGCCGCTCCCTTTCCGAAGCACAAGGCCAGGCCGTCCAGCGGCAGGCGTTCCAGTTGCCCGCCTATGGGGAAATCCGCCTCCGCCCATTGCCAGCGATTGAAGCCGTGCACGACGGCGCCCACCACCAGTCCCATTTCGTGCGCCTTCCGGGCCAGTTGCGGGAGGCTTAGCGGCTGCATGCCGGTGGCGGTCAGCATGCCCTTCACCCAGCGCGCATCCTCGCGGCGAACGGCATAGGGCGCGGCCTGGCCTCCCCCTATGCCTTGGGTCCAGATCGCCAAGGCGGCCGGCCACAGGCCATGCAGGAAAATCAGGCGGGAGGCTTCACGCGTGGTATGGGTGTAGTAGAACGCCGAATTGGATGCGCTGGCCGGCGACGCGAAGGCCGGGGTCCAGGCCGGGTCGGCCGACAGGCGGTCCTGGTCGGCCTGGCTCATCAGATAGGGATCGCCCGAGGACGCCATGGGCAGGTCGGGCCAGTCGGTGATGGCAACGCCCACGTCGCTTGCGGGCTGGCCCATCCAGCGCACGCAGGCCAAAGCCTGCGAGGTGCTCATGCCCGTGCCTATCTCGGCCCCGGTATGGCGCAGCACGATCACGCCTTCGGGGGTAAGCTCGACTTTCGCAAAAGAGGATTCGGCGCCCGTGCCGAAGTCTTTCTGCACACAGGCAAAGCCGACGCCATATAGCTTGCCCGGGTTCTCGGCTTCGTAGTCCGCCTTGCGCCGGGCGCGATCCGTCCAGACGGGATGGCTGCTTGCTTTCTTCAGGATTTCCTCGGCGCGGACCTCGCCGGCGGGAATGGCGCCCTGGGTATTCTTCATGCCGGTCTTCAAGACATTCTTGAGCCGGAACTCGATGGGGTCCAGCCCAAGCTCCTGCGCCAGCTCGTCCACCAGCATTTCGGTGGCGGCCATGGATTGCAAGGTGCCATAGCCCCGGGCCGATCCGGCATCCACCGCCCGCGTCGCATCGGCCCGCGAGGTCATGTCGGACTTGGGCAGATAGTAAATGGACTGCGCCGCCGTGGCGCCGACCATGGCGACGGAGGGTGAAAAATTGCAGCGCCCGCCGCCATTGGCCACCATGTCCACGACACAGGATTGGATCAAGCCCGTCTTGCGGTCGACGCCGATGCGATAGTCCATGTCGAAGGCGTGCCGCTTGATCGATGTCTGGAACTGTTCGTACCTGTCGTTGGCGATGCGCACGGGCCGGCCATCGGCATACATGGCGCAGGCCAGGCCATAGAAAGGCATGTTGTAGTGGTCTTTGGAACCGTAGCCCACGGTGTAGCAGGGGTGCATGACCAAGGTCCTGGCCTTGAAGCGGCTCTTGGCCAGCATGCCCGCGGCCGTCGCCGCGACCTCGCTGGGCGACTGGGTGGGGACGACCATATGCACGGTCTGCCGGGCGGCGTCGTACCAGCAGTTGGCATTGTCGGGCTCCAGCGCCGCCGTATCGACCGACTGGCTCTGGTATTTTCGATTCAGGACCAGCCAATCGGCGGGCGGATTCTCGAGTTCGCCGCGTATTTGTTGCGCATGGTACATGCCCTCTTCGCCGACCTGGCCGTGGTTTTTACCGTCGGGCCATACCGGTAGTTGCTTGCGCATCTGGCTGGGAAATACGGGCGCGTCCTTCAGGCTGGAAAACACGTCGTCCGCATAGCCGTCCCGGCCTCCAACCCGCACAAAGCGAAAGGTGCCCCAGGGATCGCGCTGCAAAGGCCCCGTATGCTCACCGTACTTGACGACGTCATCCTTGAACTTGAGCGCGTCCTTGGCCAGGCGGAAGCGGGCGAAATCGTGAAAGATCAAAATGGCCACGGCATGGCCCAGATAGGCCGGCGTCTTGCCGGCCGGCAACAGCATGTCTTCGCCGTAGAACTCGGAAAAAGCCAGACCGTCGCGCCGCAGGTCATCGGCCGTCACGACGCGGTCGGGCTTCAAGTCGGCGCCCAGATGCGCAAGATCGAAACCGGTGTAAATCGCGTCGGCGCGCGTGGCGCGCAGGATAAGGGCGTGGCTCTGCTGGTCCGGCCAATTGGGAAGGTCGCGCGCCCGTATGTCGCGCGCGAAAATCTTGCTACCCGTCACCTTTGCCACGCCATCGATGCGGAAGCCGGCCAGGCCGGTGGCAGGGTCCCAGCGCATGGGCGTCAGCAGTTTTTGCTCGAAGAGGGCCGCGTAGGCCGGGGATCCGAATGGCGCGATATACGTGCTGATGCCCGCGATGCTGGCGGCTTTCAGGAACTGGCGCCTGGAAAACTTGACACTGGCCATTCTTTCAGACTCCCGAAAGGTCATGTAAAAGAAAAACGGCGACGGCCGCATGCATGGAGGCCCTGCGCGTCCGCTCCGAACCATGATACATCACAGCACCTCTGCCTGGATTTGACTATGATGGAGCAAGCCCTTCTCCATAAATAAAAACCAAGACAAATCTTTCGTCGCCATCCATGAAAAAACTTGATGTCGCAGCGCTCGAGGCATTCATCGCCGCCGTCGAGGAAAAAAGCCTTTCCAAGGCCAGCCTGCGCGAGAACCTGGTCACCTCGGCCATCAGCCGCCGTATCGCCGACCTGGAGAGCTATCTGGGCAAGACACTGCTGCAGCGCCACGGCCGGGGCGTGGAACCCACGCCGGTGGGCGCCCTGCTGTATCAGAACGCCAAATCCATACTGCGCAACATCAAACTGACCGAAGAGGCCGTCAACGATTACGACAGCCATGGCAACGCCAAGATCAGGCTGATGTCCAACCCTTCGGCCATCCTGCAGTTCCTGCCCAACGACATCGCCCGCTTCCTGAAGCGACGCAAGAACATCAGCATCGATCTGGTGGAAAGCCATAGCTACGACACGCCGCGCTGCGTGGCCGAGCATCAGGCCGATATCGGCGTTTACCATGCCGAACAGCCGGCCACCGGGGTGATATCTCATTTGTATCGGACCGACCGTGTGGGGCTGGTCGTGCCCGGCGACCATCCGCTGGCAACGCGTTCCGAGCTTTATCTGGAAGAAGCGCTGGAATACGACCTGCTGGGCTATTTCCCCAGGCATTCGCTGGATCAATTCCTGAGGCACGTGGGTTCGGCGCTGTCCAGGCCCCCCAACGTCAAGCTGCAGGTCTCCAACTTTGAGACGCGCTGCCAGATGATACGTGAGGGCCTGGGCATAGGCGTGGTGCCCGAGCGCATCGCCCAAAACTACCTGCAACAGATGAACCTGAAGCTGCTGCGCCTGAACGATAGCTGGGCGCAGCGCCAATTCTTTCTTTGCACCAACGACAAGATCGGCGGCAACCCCGCGGCCAGCGCCCTGGTGGCGAGCATGCTGGAAAAGCCAGCCTAGCCTATTCAAGAAAGAAGCTTTCTCTTTTTTTCAAACGACGACGCCGGCAAGTCCAATAAAGTAAGGGTTTCTTTCCCTTTTATCAGGTACAGCCAGCACCATGTTATTAGAGACTCTCGCCGCTTACGGCGCCAAAGACGCGGCGGGCGAATTGCCCGAACAGGTTCTGCACCATGCCAAGCGGGCATTCCTGGATTGGCTGGCCGCCTTGTATCCGGGAACCAAGGTATCGCCCGGGATCGAGCTGCTGCGCGCCTACAAAGAAGAGCTGGGCCTGGGCCGGGCCAGCCTGCCCGGCTACGGCACCACCACCCTGCCCGCCACGGCCGCCTGGATAAACGGCAGCGTGTCCCATGCCGTGGAATTCGACGACATCTTCCGCGACGCGGTCTACCATCCGGGATGCCCGGTCATTTCCGCCGCGCTGGCCGCGGCCGAGTCCACAGGCGCATCGGGCAAGGCCCTGCTGCATGCCATCGTCGTGGGCTATGAAATATCCACCCGCCTGGGCGCGGCCATACAGCCGGCCCACTACAAATACTTCCACACCACCGGCACGGTGGGCTGCATGGGCGCCGCGGCGGCCGTGGCCGCCATCCATGCGCCGGGCGACGCCGCCGTCATGCGGCACGCCATCGCCACCGCGACCACCTTCGCCTCCGGCCTACAACAGGCCTTCCGTTCCGACGCCATGACCAAAGCGCTGCACGCCGGCCACGCCGCCGCCGTGGGCGTCCGGGCCGGCATGGCGGCCGCCAGCGGGGTCAGCGGCGTGCCCGACATCCTTGAAGGCGAAGTAGGCTTCGGCGCCGCCCTGGGCGGCAAGCCCAACTGGAGCGTGGCGGTCCAGGGGCTGGGCCAGGACTACAACATCACGCGCATCACCCAGAAGAACCACGGCTGCTGCGGACACACCTTCGCCGCCATCGACGCGGCGCTGGAACTGCGCAAGCGGCACGCCATCCGCCCCGAGCAGATCAAGGAAATCCGCGTGGCCACCTACCAGACCGCGCTGGACGTAACGGGCAACTTCCGCCCCGGCACCGCATTCGAATGCAAGTTCAGCCTGCCCTACGTGGTGTCGCACGCCTTGCACCACGGCTCGGTGCGCCTGAACGCCTTCGACGCCGACCACATGAACGACGCCTCCATACGCCAGCTCATGACCAAGCTGTCCCTGTCGGCCGACCCGCAGCTTACCGCCAGCTTTCCGGGCCAGCGCGCCGCCCGGCTCGCCATCGTGCTGAACGACGGGACCACGGTGGAGCATTTCTCGCCCTACCGCAAAGGCGACCCCGAAGCTCCCTTGAGCGACAGCGAGCTGATAGAAAAATTCAATGAACTGACCATACCCGTCATCGGCGGCCCGCGCGCCGCACAGCTGCAAGAACAGGTCTGGCGCCTGGACACGCTGGCCGTCGCCGACCTGGCCCTGAATTCCTGACGCCACCGGGCGCCCTTTTTTATTCACCACAATGAGCACCTCCGACACACCCACGAAAAGCACCGCCGCCTTTGCACAAGCGGTGCTGGCACCGCGCTCCATCGCCCTGATAGGCGCATCCAGCGATCCCAAGAAGAACACCTCGCGGCCCTTGCGCTTCATGCAGCGGCACGGCTACACCGGCGCCATCTACCCCATCAACCCCTCGTCCACCGAGATCATGGGCGTCAAGGCCTATCCCTCCGTTACCCAGGTGCCGGGCGCCGTCGACCATGCCTTCATCATGATCCCCGGCAAGCACGTGATCGGGGCGCTGCGGGAATGCGCCGAGAAGGGAATACCGGTGGCGACCATCTATTCGGACGGCTTCGCCGAAATCGGCCCCGAAGGCCAGGAACGCCAGGAACAGCTGCTTGCCGAAGCCCGCAAGCTGGGCATCCGCATCCTGGGCCCCAACAGCATAGGCACGGCCAATTCCCATACGGGCGGCGTGCTGTCCGTCAACGCGGTGTTCGCCATGGAGTCCCTGCCCAAGGGCGGGCTCAGCCTGGTCTCGCAAAGCGGATCGATGATGGGTTCGCTGCTGTCGCGCGCGGCCGCGCGCGGCTTCGGCTTCGCCAAGTCCGTGTCGGTCGGCAATGAAAGCGATATCTCGGTCGGCGAAATCGTGGATGCGCTGGTCGACGATGCCGACACCCAGGTCATACTGCTTTTCCTCGAGACGCTGCGCGACACGGCCACGCTGACCGCCGCGCTGGAGCGGGCCCGCGACGCAGGCAAGCCCGTCATCGCCTACAAGCTGGGGCGCTCCGAACAAGGCGACGCGCTGTCCCAATCGCATACCGGCGCCATCGCCGGCAACAATGCCGCCATAGACGCCTACTTCGACGCGAACGGCGTCATGCGCATCGAAATGCTGGAAAGCCTGTTCGAGACGGCGCCGCTGGCCAGCCGCTATGCGGCGGCACGCCCCAGGCAGCGCTCGGACCGGCCCGCGCGGGTCGCGGTCATCACCACCACCGGCGGCGGCGCCGCCTCGGTGGTCGACAGCCTGGGCCTGAAGAATATCGAGGCGGCCACGCCTCCGCTGGAGTTCGTGCAGCACATGGCCAAGCGCGGGCTGAACATCCGCCAGACCCCGGTCATAGACCTGACCCTGGCGGCCACCAGCGCGCAATACAAGGATCTGCTCGAACAACTGCTGCTGTCCGACTGGTGCGACGCCGTGCTGAGCGTGGTCGGGTCTTCGGCGCAGTTCCATCCGCAACTGGCCGTCAAGCCCCTGATCGAATCATCCAAGCCGGACGGCAAGCCGCTGGCGGTATTCCTGGCGCCCGACGCCACCGAATCGCTGCAACTGCTGCTGCAGCACGGCATCGCCGCCTTCCGCACGCCCGAAGCCTGCGCCGATGCGCTGGGCGCTTTCTTCAAGCCCGTCATCACGCAAGCCGACCTGCCTTCGGACCCGGTCAGCCTGCCCGCGGACTGCCCCGCCACGGGCAACTTCACCGAGGCGGAAGCGATACGCACTTTCGGTGCGCTGGGCATAAAAAGCGCCGCCAGCCAGCTCTTGCAGCCCGACCACCTGCAACACGCCGTCCCCTACCCGCTGGTGCTCAAAGTGGTGTCCCGCGACATCCTGCACAAGACCGACGTGGGCGGCGTCAAGGTGGGCATCAAGAGCGACGCGGAACTGGAAAAAGCCGTTCCCGAGCTGCTGCAATCGGTGCGCGGTCACAAGCCGCAAGCGGCCATAGACGGCGTCCTGGTGCAAAAAATGGAAGGCCATCTGATGGAGCTCATGCTGGGCTATCGGCACGACCCGCTGGTCGGCCCCACCGTACTGCTGAGCACGGGCGGCATTGCCGCCGAGCTGATGCCCGACTACGCCATCCGCCTGGCTCCGGTCGGCCTGAGCGAGGCCCGCGCCATGATAGACGAGGTCAAGCACTGCAAGCTGATCCGCGGATACCGGGGCCTACCCAAGGGCGACGTGGACGGTCTGGCCCAGGCCATCGTCGACATCTCGCGCCTGGCCTGCGTGCCCGGCCAGCCGGTCACGGAAGCGGAAATCAATCCCTTGTTCGTGCAGGCCGACCGGGTGGTCGCCGTGGACGGCGTGATTCGATTGAAGGATTGAGGCGGCAGATCGAAGGATAGCTGTCGTGTGCGGGGCTGAAATCGGCCTGGCGCACGGCATTCGGCGCCGAGAATACAAAGGCCTTGCACGAGAGTGCAAGGCCTTTTGCCGTGGGACCAGGGAAAGAACGGCCCCCGAGCCGCGTATACCCCCGGTCAGGCCGTCTTGGGCGGGTACTGGGAGAAGGAACGCTCGAACACGCCTTCCGCGATGCGGTTCTTGAGTATTTCGATGGAGCCGCCCGCGATCATCCAGCCACGGATGCGGCGCACGCAGTATTCCACCAGCACTTCCTGGCTGAAGCCCATGCCTCCCATGACCTGCAAGGCCTCGTTGGCCACGAACCAACCGGCCTGATTGCAGGCCAGCTTGGCCATGGCCGTGCTTTGCGCCGAGGGCAGGCCGTGTTCGCCTTCCAGCGCGGCGCGGTACAGCAGCAGCTGGGCGGATTCCAATTGCATCCACATGTCGGCGAATTTCCATTGAATGCCCTGGAATTCGCACAGCTCTTTGCTGAACTGCTTGCGGGTGGAGGCGTGTTCACGCGCCAGATTGAAGGCATAGCGCCCCAAGGCCAGGGAGCGCGACGCGTTGCCCAGGCGCTCGACGTTGAAGCCGGATATCTGCTTCTTGAAGCCGCCCGGCCCCAGCAGCACATTGGAGGCGGGAATGCGCGCATCCTCGAAATACAGCTGACACCAGCGCTCGCCGTTCATGAAGGCGGCGGGCTCGCCTATGGTGAAGCCCGGCGTGCCGCGCTCGATCAGTATGGACCCTATCCCCCCCAGGCCCGGCCCGAAACGCACATAGATCAGGAACAGATCCGCTTCGGGGCTGTTGGTGGAGAATATCTTGCTGCCGTTGATCAGGTAGCCGTCGCCGTCCTGGCGGGCGCTGGTCTTGAGCTGGGTGACGGCCGAACCGGCATCGGGCTCGGTCATACCCAGCGCGATCAGTTTTCTGCCGCCCAGCAGATCAGGCAGGAAGCGTTCTTTCTGCTCGTCGCTGGCGTATTCCACAAAGGTGCGGATGGGGCCGAAATTGCCCGCCTGGACGATGTCGGCGCTTTTGGGGCAGGACAAGGCCACTTGCTGTATGGCAAGGACGGCGTGCATCAGGGTTCCGCCCTGGCCGCCGTCCTTCTCGGGAAAGGCGATGCCCAGCAAACCGTTCTCGGCAATCAATTTCGCGGCATCCCAGGGGTGTTCCGTGGAGTGCGCGCGGGCCAGCGCTCCGGGTGCGAGTTCCTGTCGCGCAAAACGGCTTACCGAATCGGCAAAAGCGCTGTGTTCTTCGTTCAGTTGAAAATCCATGACTATCCTTGGTTCTAGGGCTATGGCGCCATAGTAAAGAAAGCCGGCGGGGATGAATACTTCCTTATTGGTTCAATGATATGATTAAAAGTTATATCTTTTGCACCGTCCGCCATGCAGCCGCTACTGCCCCCGCTGAATCCCTTGCGCGTATTCGAAGTCGTGGCGCGCCACAAGAACCTGAGCGCCGCCGCCCGGGAACTGCACGTTACCCAGTCGGCGGTCAGCCGGCAGATCGCCACGCTGGAAAAATACATGGGCACGGCGCTGATAAAGCGCGAAAGCCGGGGCGTCAGCCTGACGCCGACGGGGGAACGCTACGCGAAAGAAGTGATCCCGGCCTTCAGAACCTTGTCCGAAGCGACCGGCAAAGCCATGAAGCAAGGCACCCAAAGCGTATTGCGCGTGCGCACCTACACCACCTTCACGGCCAAGTGGCTGATCCCCCATCTGGTGCAGTTCCGGAACCAGCACCCCGACATCGAAATCCTGGTCAGCAACGCCGTTCCCGAGGTCGACTTCGACCGGGACCAGGTCGACGTGGCTATCCAGTACGGCGACGGCCACTGGCCGGGCGCCGAGGTCGACCTGCTGTTCAAGGACGAGCTGGAGCCGGTGTGCTCGCCCGGCTATCTGGCCGGAGTGCCCGGCGCGCGTGACAACCCCGCCTTGCTCCTGAAAGGGCCGCTGCTGGTATCCCATTACCGCAGAAACGACTGGGACGATTGGCTGGCCTTCAAGAAGCTGGAGGCCGGCAAGGCCAGGCGCATGAGCTTCAGCACCTCGGTCCTGACCTGGCAGGCCGCCATGGACGGCCTGGGCCTGGCCATAGGGCAGATCCCCTTGCTGAAAACGGAGCTGGAAACCGGCCTGTTGCTGCGGCCCTTCGCCAGCCCCCAGCACGGCAGCAAGGGGCACTACCTGCTGCGCCCGGCGCTGCAGCGCTATTCCCGCAAAGTCAGCCTGTTCCGCAACTGGATACTGCAAGCGATAGGCTAGGGCCGGTTTATTTCCTGGACGGAAACTCGCGCGGCGGATGGCCGTCGTAAGTAGGCAAATACTGACGCGGAATAGGCCCCTTGTTGCGCCCTCCCTGCCCGGCCTGCTCCCAGGCGTGGGCCAGTATGCCCACCGAGCGCGACAGGCAGAACAGGCCGCGCGCCAGTTCCGACGGAAAGCCGAGTTCGGCATAGATGACCGCGGTGGCGCCGTCGATGTTCATGGGTATGGGCCGCTTCTTGCGAGCCTCCAGCTCGGTCTGCACCGCCCGGCCGATGACGGCGTAGCGGCCCGATACCACACCATTCGCCACGGCTTGGTCAACCAGTTCCAGCAGCCTGACCGCGCGCGGATCGATGGGATGAAAGCGATGGCCGAAGCCGGAAATGTATTTGCCATGATTCGCGATGAAGGCATCCAGGCCGGCGCGCACGGCGGCCGCTACCTCGGCGCCCGCGTCGATGGCTGTGGCGATCTCTTTATACAGCCCCACCGCCTGCTCGCCCGCTCCCCCATGCACATCGCCCAGCACATTCACCGCCGAGCTCATGGCGTTGTTCAGGCTGACGCCGCAGGTCATGGCCATGCGCGAAATCGCAATGCTGGGCGCTTGCGGCCCGTGGTCCACCGCCGACATCAGGGCGGCCTCGAGCAAGGCGCCCTGGCCCTTCGCCGGCAGTTCGCCGCGCAGCATCAGCCAGATCATTTCGGCAAAGCCGATGTTGCCGATCAGGTCCTGGACGGCATAGCCGTGATAGCGGATGCTGCCCGGCTTGATGTCGGAGATTTTGGTATGCCACCAATCGCTGCTGGCGCGCTCATCGCTGGAAAGCGTATCGCTCATATCACTCCCTCTTTTTTCATCTCGGCGATTTCCTCGCCCGTATACCCCAATTGGCTCATCAGATCGGCGGTGTCCTGGCCCAGCATGGGCGGCGGCTGATCCACCGCGGGCGCGCGCCCGTCCACCTTGAAGCCGCTGCGCACGACTTCGACGTCGCGACCCACGCCGGGCACCTGCTCGAAGCGCCCTATCATGCCGCGCTCGCGTATCTGCGGATGCGCCAGCACTTCGGGAACCGCATAGACCGGCCCCGCCGGTATGCCTTGCCCGGTCAGCAGCGGCCACCACTCTTGGGCCGTGCGGGCGGCCAGCGCGGCCTCGAGCTCCGCCTTCAAGGCCTGGCGATTGCGCAGGCGCGCCTGCCGCTGGGAATAGCGGCTGTCCTGGGCGAGTTCCGGCCTGCCCACCACCCGGCACAAGGCCTCGAACTGCTCTTGCTTGTTCGCGGCGATGTTCAGCAGGCCGTCGGCGGTGGCGAAGGTGCCCGAAGGACTGGCCGTAAAATTCTCGTTGCCCATGGGGGCCGGCGCCTTGCCGGTGTTCAGGTAGTTGGACACCACCCAGCCCATGGTCGCGATGACCGATTCCAGCATGGACACGTCGATGAAACGCGGCGCCTTGCGGGACGGGTCGGCCAGCTCGGCGGCCACGGCAAACGCCGCCGTCATGCCGCCTATGGTGTCGCCTATGGGATAGCCGACACGATAAGGCGCGGTGTCCGGATCGCCCGTGATGCTCATGACGCCCGACATGCCCTGGATGATCTGGTCGTAGGCCGGCAGGCTTTTAAGCGGCCCATCCTGCCCGAACCCGGAGATCGCGCAATAGACCAGCTTGGGCTGATACCGGCACAACACCTGGAAGCCCAGGCCCAGCCTGTCCATGACGCCGGGCCTGAAGTTCTCGACCACCACGTCGGCGGTTTCCACCAGACGCAGGAACAAGGCCTTGCCTTTGGCGCTTTTCAGATTGACCGTGATGGAGCGCTTGCCGGCGTTCTGCGCCAGGAAGGACAGGCCCATGAACCGGCCGTTCAGCTCGGCGTCGGCGCCGAGCTGGCGGGCCAGGTCTCCCGAGCCCGGCGTCTCGACCTTGATGACCTCGGCCCCCATCAATGCCAGTTGGTGGCAGCAAAACGGGCCGGCCAGAACGTTGGTCAGGTCGAGTACGCGGATATGCTTGAGTGCTTCGGACATGGCCCGCCTACTTGATCTGGATGTTGGCGTCCCGGATGATCTTGGACCATTTGGCGGAATCGCTGCTTATCGTATCGGCGAATTCCTGTACCGAACCGCCCAGCACCACATTGCCCTCGTCCATGATGCTCTTGCGCAGCTTGTCGCTGGCCAGCACCTTGTTCACCGCCTTGTTGAGGGCTTCTATCATTTCCTTGGGCGTGCCCGCCGGCATGATCAGCCCCGTCTTGGATGCGGCTTCGAAGCCCGGCAGGGTGTCGGCCAGGGACGGTACCTTGGGCAGCTGGGGAATGGGCTTGAGCGTGGTGATGGCCAGGGCGCGGATCTTGGGATTGTCCTGCTGCGCCATGACGGCCGGGGACGACGCGAAGAAAGCGTCGATCTGGCCGCCCAGCAAGTCGTTCATGGCCGGCGCCGCGCCTTTATAGGGCACGTGCAGCACTTCGATGCCGGCCTCGTGCGCAAAGAAGCGGCCGGTAATGTCGCCCACCGTGCCGGTGCCGGCATTGCCTATGGTCAGCTTGCCCGGGTTGGCCTTGGCGTAGGCCACCAATTCCTTTACGCTCTTGTACGGCTTATTGGCGCTGACGATCAGCACCATGGGCTGCGCGGCCACCGATACGACGGGTGCGAAATCCTTGGCGACGTCGTAGGAGATGTTGCTGTACAGATAAGGGTTGATGGACAGGTTGGAAGTCTGCCCCAGCGCAAGGTTGTAGCCATTGGGCGCGGAGCGGGACAACACGCCCAGGCCCACCGTGCCGCCCGCGCCGGGGCGATTGTCCACGATCACGTTCCACTTGAATTCTTCGGTCAGCGCATTGGCGACGAAACGCGCCATGGTGTCGGTGCCCCCGCCCGGCGGGAAGGGGACCAGCAGTTTCAAAGGCTGCGAAGGATAGGCGTCGGCCGCCTGCGTAGCGGGCGCGACGGCAAGCAGGCCCAGAACCATGGTGGCGGCTGCGGCGAATTTATGAAGCTTCATGAGATGTCTCCTTAGGTTCCATATTCTTGACGATATGGAGAGGGTTGGAACAGGCGGCGGCGCGCGGCCCGCCGATCCTGCTTAAACAGGCAGGCCTTTGGCCCGCAGTACGGCATTGAAACGTTCGGGGTCCGAGGTACCCTGTTCATTGGACAGGCGTATGGCCCGCTCCCGCTCAAGGTGGGCATGCACGCGAGGCAGCAGCGCCCGGGCTTCGGCGGCGGGTACGCAGATGACCCCGTCGGCGTCGCCCATGATGAGGTCGCCGGGCTGGACCACCAGGCCGGCGCAGGCGACCGGAGCATTGATGCGGCCCGGCCCTTCCTTGCTGGGGCCGCGGTGGGTATGCCCTTTGGCAAAAACCGGCACCTTGCCGTCGGCCCATTCCACCAGGTCGCGTATGGCGCCGTCGATGACGAAGCCGCCGATCTTGCGGGTCATGGCCGTGGTGCGCATCAGGCCGCCGACCAGCGCCTGCGTCAGGTCGCCGCCGCCGTCGATGACGATGATGTCGCCCGGCTGGGCCATCATGAAGGCCTTGTGTATCATCAGGTTGTCGCCGGGCCGGACCTGAACGGTCAGCGCCGGGCCGCACAGGCCCAGATGCAGATTCTCGTGATAGGCGCGCAAGCCCATCGCTCCCAGCGACCGTCCCATGCAATCGCCCGCCACCGCCACCGGTATTTCCCGGAAGGCATCGATCAGATCCGGGGTCAAGCTGCGAGGCATTTCCTCGATGCTGTAGCCGGGCGGCCAGCTTCCATTAGCGGACATCGGTTTCTCCCTGAGTTTCGTTTTTCAAATTTTCAAGATTGACGACCCTGCCGGCGGGCAGTGTCCGCCGCTGCAAATAATCCAGCACGTTGCGCGCCGCCCCCTCGGCCATGGCGGCCAGCGCCGCCTTGGTCGACCCGCCCACGTGGGGTGTAAGCACGACATTGCTCAAGCGGCGCAGGAGGCTGTCCGCCGCAAGAGGCTCGCTCGCAGTGGTATCCAGGCCGGCGGCGGCAAGCCGGCCGCTTTCCAGGGCCTGGGCGAGCGCGGCCTCGTCCACCACTTCGCCGCGCGCCGTGTTGATCAGGATGGCGCCGGCCGGCAGTCTGGCCAACTCAGCCGCCCCGATCAGCGAGCGCGTGGCCGGGGTAAGCGGAATATGCAGGCTCAAGACATCGGCCCGGCTCAGCAGCGTGTCCAGGTCGGCCACGCACTCGACGCCGTCCTGCCGCGTCCCGGCGCCGACATAAGGATCGTAAGCCGATACCCGCATGCCCAGGGCCTGGCAAAATTTCGCGACCAGTTGCCCGATCTGCCCGAACCCCACCAGCCCCAAGGTCTTGCCCTTGAGCTCCACGCCGTTCTGCAAGCGCGTCCAGCGCTGCTCGCGTATCTCGCGATCCATGTGCGCAACCCCCCGCGCCGAAGCCAGCATCAATCCCAGGGTCAGCTCGGCCACCGACTGCGCGTTGGCGCCGGGCGTCACGAAAACCGGTATGCCACGCGCGGAGCAGGCCGCCACATCGATGTTGCTGACGCCGACACCGTGCTTGGACACCACTTTCAGGCTGGGGCAGGCCGCGATGGCCCGTTCGGAAAGTTGGACGCTGCGTGAAATCACGGCATCGACGGGTTCCCTGGCCATGATGGCCTCGACCTCGGCCGCATCGGCGGCCCCTTCCAGGAAGAGGCTGCGGCATCCATGCCGGTCCAGCAAGGCCCGGCCTTCGGCGGCGAGCGCGCGGGCGGTGATCAATACGGTGTAGGTCATGGCTTGGTTCTGTGATTCGGCGAGATTCCAGGACTGGCGGCTGCCCCTCGGGGGTGCCGCTCGAACACCTGGATTAAAAGCCATCGTGATATAAACGTCTATTCGCTTATTTTGATTGAATGATAACCATGAGGAATGATTTAAACATCGAATTGCGCGACTTGCGCTATTTCGAGGCAATTGCGAAGGTCGGCCACCTGGGCCAGGCTTCGGAAACGCTGCACCGCAGCCAGCCCGCGCTCACCAAATGCATCCAGCGCCTGGAACGCGAGCTGGGCGCGGCGCTGTTCGAGCGCAAGGGGCGCGGCCTGGAACTGACGACCGTGGGCAAGGAGTTCTACCTGCGCGCGAAGAAAATACGCGAGACCAACGACCGCTACCTGAATGACATGAAGGACTTCATCGCCGGGTCGATGGGCAAGGTGCGCATAGGCTGCGGGCCGATCACGGCCGACTACCTTCTGCCCACCGTCTGCGCGCTAGCCTTGCGCCATGCGCCCAACGTGTCGCTGGAAATCAAGATAGGCACCAACTACGAGCTGAAGGAAGCAATACGCCAGGAAAAGCTGGACATGATCGTGGGCGTGACGTCCAGCGACGACGAGTTCGTCAACCAGGGCTTCATCGACGATACCGTGGTGGTGGCGGCCAGCAAGAACCATCCCATCTTCGCCCTGCCGTCCGTGAGCCTGAAGGACTTGCTGCGCTATCACTGGATCCTGCCGACCCCGCCGGTGGAAAGCCGCAAGTGGCTGGACAAGGTGTTCGTGGCCAGCAAGCTGCCCAAACCGACCACCCACATCGAGGCCAATACCCTGCCCTCCATCCACGACCTGATCGCCAGCACGGAGCTGCTTTGCTTCCTGTCGAAATTGACGCTGAACCACCCCAAGACCCGTGGGCTGCTGCGGGAAGTAGGCTTGCAGGCAACCACCATGACCCGCAAGCTGGGCATCACCTACCCGCATGGCGCGCTGACCCCGGCCACCCAGCGCATCATCGCGCTGCTGAACCAGCATCACAAGGACGGCATGCCGCTGCTGGTCGAATAGCCGCGCCGCGTCAGTCCACCGGCAGATAGCTGACGCGCCCGTTCTCGATGTGCGCGGGCGAAGTCATGGGATGCTCGACCGCATGGGCGGCATCCATGATGTGCAGCACCCGGATGCCCCGCGCGCATAGCGCATCCGCCACCATGGAGCGGTGGCAGCGCCACCAGACAGCCTCGGCGCACATCAGCGCCGTACGCGCCCCCGCCGCCAGGCGCAGCAACTCGTCCAGCCCCTGCCCGAATTCAGGCGTGGACATATAGTCGGCATAGCCGCGAAACGAGGCATTGCGCCAGGTCGTGTTGGGCGAGTCCGCGGCCGCTTTGCGCCGGCCGCCCAATGCGCGCAGCCAGTGATAGGCCAGGCCGTGCTCGCGCAGGAAGGAAGCCAGGGCGTCTTGTCCGAACCGGGGGTATTTGCGTGAGCCCGGATGGCTGCGTATGTCGACAATGGACTCTATGCCGTGGGCGGCCAGTATCGCGGCAAACTCGGCTATGGGATGCGTCGAGTGGCCCACCGTCCAGATGGTTTCCACGCCCGGCGCCGGCACGACAGCGCGCTTGGCGGCCTTGGCCATGGTCAGCGCAGCCTGCTCAGCGCCGACCCTTTGTGCATGGCGACGTGATCCGTTTTATCGCTTTTGATTTCGTACTGGGGCTCTTGCGGGCTGGCATGCCGGACATGCCCCTTGTAGTCGGTATCCTTTTCATGGACCTTGATGATGGTCCCGCTGACATGACCCGCCTCGGAGTTCCATCGCACGTGGTCTCCGACTTTGAACTTGATCGTCATGATGCACCTCCTGCGTAAAGACGGCCGTCCGCTACGCCGACGCCCGTGCATTTACTGTACCGCGGAACCCAGCCCCAAGCCTAATCCCGCGCCCGCGCATCGCCGGCCGGCGCGCGGACGTGGGCCAGAGGAAGGCCGCTATTCATTCAAGCCCGCAAGCCGTTCAACCGCATAACGATATGCGGCCAGACCCTCACGCTTATCTATCGCCAACACCAACACGACCAGCACATTATCTTCAATGCTGTAAACAAGACGATATCCCTGTTTGCGCAACTTGATCTTGTAGCAATTTTTCAAGTCGCCGTGCAATTCCGATCCGGGTACACGCGGCTGTTCCAGGCGCTTGCGTAGCGCCTTGCGCAATGGCTCTTTGATGCTTCCATCAAGTGCATTCCACTCGTCAAGAGCTTCTGGCAAAAACTTCAGCCGGTATCTGCCCGGCGAGAAGTCATTGTCAGATTTCGTCAATGTCGACCTCGACGGCTGTGTCCTTGTTTGCCAGGCGCTGGCGGACGATATCCACGATATCTTGATCGGCCAGTGCCTCGACCAAAGCTTCGAACAGCTTGGGGGTCACCATGTAGAAAGCCGGACGGTTGTGGTTCAGCACCGCTACCGGCTTTTCGCCGGCATGACGCAGCACATATGCTGGATTTTTTTTGAACTCGGACATGCTGACCGAATAATCGGCATAAATTGCTTCCATTTCAGCCTCCTTAATCAGCTACAAATATAGCTCTATTTATGTAGCTTATCAAAATAGAAGCTTGTACCCTTGTGCATCCCCCACCTCAGCAGTATCACGATCCGATATCGTGGTCTGGTCTCTTTTTCCAAAAATATGCATTACTTTGCATATTCATTTAAAACCATATAACATCCAACACATAATGCACGCATCGGAATGATGCGGGCACGCAACCGCCCAGTCTAACCAAGCAAAGGACTGACCATGCCCAAGAAGCCCAACAAGGCAAAAACGGCAAGCACTGGCAACCACCCCAAACAAGGCAGCGCGAACGGAAACGCTCCCTGCGAGATCGGCAAAGTGGGCACGCTGAAGGATTTGCGCAAGGCCACGATGCATACGCAAGAAGATCTGGCGCATGCCCTGGGTGTGGGCCAAGGGACGGTTTCCCGCATTGAAAAGCAGGACGACATGCTGGTTTCCACTTTGCAGCACTACATAGAAAGCCTCGGAGGCACTTTGCAGATCATGGCCACATTCCCGAACCGCCCGCCCCTGCTCATCGAGCGGCTGGGCAAGAAAGACGGCGCAACGCACAACGACATCAACCTAGAACCCTCGGGCTCCAGCAGCCTGCCGGACACCTGACGACCCACCATGCAAAACCTGGCCACCCCCTATTACCTTATCGACAAATCCGCCCTGCGGCGCAATCTCGAAACCATAGACCATATACGCAAGCATTCGGGCGCCAAGGTATTGCTGGCCCTCAAGTGCTTTGCCACCTGGTCGGTGTTCGACCTGATGCGCCGGCACATGGACGGCACCACATCCTCGTCACTGTACGAAGTCAAGCTGGGCCACCAGAAATTCGGCGGCGAAACCCATGCCTACAGCGTGGCCTACGCCGACCACGAAATCGAAGAAGTCGTGGCGCACTGCGACAAGATCATTTTCAACTCGATCAGCCAGCTGCGGCGCTACGCATCGTTCGCGCAAGGCAAGCCCGTAGGGCTCAGGCTCAACCCCGGCATCAGCTGCGCGGGTTTCGACCTGGCCGACCCCGCACGCAGCCACAGCCGCCTGGGCGAAGGCGATCCGGAACGCATTGCATCGGTGCTGGACGGCCTGGACGGCGTCATGATTCACAACAACTGCGAAAACAGCGATTTCGCGCGCTTCGACGAATTGCTCACGCAAGCCGAACAGCGCTACGGCGCGATATTCAAGCGGCTGAAATGGGTCAGCCTGGGCGGCGGCATCAGCTTCACCGCGCCCGGCTACCCCGTGGACGCATTCTGCGAACGCCTGCGCCGCTTCGCGCGGGACCACCAGGTGCAGGTCTACCTGGAACCGGGCGAAGCCGCCGTGCGCGCAAGCACCACGCTGGAAGTCAGCGTGCTGGACCTGGGCTTCAACGGCAAGCACCTGGCCGTGGTCGACAGCTCGACCGAAGCCCATATGCTGGACCTGCTCATCTACCGCGAGACGGCGCCCATGGGCGCCGAAACCGGCGAGCACCACTACATGGTCTGCGGCAAGACCTGCCTGGCGGGCGACATCTTCGGCGAGGCCCGTTTCGCCGAGCCGCTGCGTGTGGGCGACCGCATTTCCATCCGCGAGGCGGCCGCCTACACCATGGTCAAGAAGAACTGGTTCAACGGCATCCACATGCCGTCCATCGCCATCAAAGAAGACGATGGCTCCGTGCGCGCGGTGCGCGAGTTTTCCTACGACGACTACGTCAACAGCCTGTCCTGACGGCACGGCTCTTGTTTTCACGACTTGGGGGGGTAATCCAATGAAACGCAATGTCCTTATCATCGGCGCCGGCGGTGTGGCTCACGTAGCGGCGCACAAATGCGCCCAGAACAACATCTTGCTGGGCGACATCCACATCGCCTCGCGCACGCTGGAAAAATGCCAGGCCATCATTGCTTCCATCAAGCGCAAGGACAGCCAGTGCGGCCCCGGCCGCCTGCAAGCGCACCGGCTGGACGCCATGGACATCGAAGCCACCAAGGCATTGATCCGTTCCACCGGCAGCCAGATCGTCATCAACGTCGGCTCGCCCTTCCTGAACATGTCGGTCCTGGCCGCCTGCGTGGAAACCGGCGCCGCCTACCTGGACACCGCCATCCACGAAGACCCGGCCAAGGTATGCGAAGCGCCTCCCTGGTACGGCAACTATGAATGGAAGCGCAGCGCAGCCTGCCGGCGGGCCGGTGTCACGGCGATACTGGGCGCGGGCTTCGACCCCGGCGTGGTGAACGCCTACGGACGCTACGCCCTGGATACCTATTTCGACACGGTCGACTCCATAGACATCATCGACATCAACGCCGGCAGCCACGGCCGCTACTTCGCCACCAACTTCGATCCCGAGACAAACTTTCGCGAATTCACCTCGACGGTATGGTCCTGGGAGCAAGGCCGATGGAAGGCCAACGCCATGTTCGAGCGGCGCCAGGAATGGGACATGCCGGTGGTGGGCAAAAGCACCACCTACCTGACCGGCCACGACGAACTGCACTCCATGTCCAAGCACCTGGACGTGCCCAACATCCGCTTCTGGATGGGCTTCGGCGACCATTACATCAATGTCTTCACGGTGCTGAAAAACCTGGGCCTGCTGTCCGAACAGCCCGTGCTGACCGCCGAAGGCCAGGAAGTCGTGCCGCTTAAAGTGGTCAAGGCCGTGTTGCCCGATCCCGCCTCGCTGGCCCCGGACTACACGGGCAAGACCTGCATCGGCGATCTGGTCAAAGGCAGGAAGAACGGCAAGCCGCGCGAAGTCCTCATCTACAACCTCTGCGATCACAAGGAAAGCTACCGGGAAGTCGGCAGCCAGGCCATTTCCTACACCGCAGGGGTGCCCGTCGTTGCGGCCGCCATGCTGATCGCGGACGGTGCCTGGGATGTCGGGCGCATGGCCAACGTGGAAGAACTCGACCCAAGGCCTTTCATCGAACTGATGAACCGCATGGGGCTGGTTACCCGCGTGCGCGAAGGCCGGAGCGACCGCATCCTGAACCCCGTGGGCGAGCCCGCCGGCGCGGAAGCCCCTTACTTATTTCTTTAAGTAATATAAAATAGCCTAAAAATTACTTCACCCGTATGTGGCGAGCGCTTAAAATCGCTTGAAACCTCCAAATCTACGGCAGCAGATCGGTTGTTCGACTTCCGATCTGCTGCTTTTTTCGTTCACTTCATGATAGAGATACACGCAGTCTCCCAGCGTTTCGACGGCCCGTCCGGCCCTGTCGATGCGATACGCAACGTCAGTATTTCAGTACAGAAAGGCGAGGTCTTCGGCATCATCGGGCGCAGCGGCGCCGGCAAAAGCACGCTGGTGCGCACGCTTAACCTGCTGAACCGCCCGACCAGCGGCCGCGTCGTCCTGGACGGCCAGGACATGACCTCGCTGAACCCGGCCAGCCTGCGCGAAGCGCGCCGCCATATCGGCATGATCTTCCAGCACTTCAACCTGCTCTCGTCCAGGACGGTCTACGGCAACATCGCCCTGCCCCTGGAACTGGCGGGCGTCGGCAAGGCCGAGATAGACCGCAAGGTCCGGCAACTGCTGGAACTGGTCGACCTGACCGCGCTGGCCGACCGCTACCCGGCACAGATCAGCGGCGGGCAGAAGCAGCGCGTGGGCATCGCCCGCGCCCTAGCCAACGACCCCAAGGTCCTGCTTTCCGACGAGGCCACCTCGGTCCTGGATCCCGAAACCACAAAGTCCATTCTTGAACTCCTCAAGAAGATCAACCGGGAACTGGGCCTGACCATCGTCCTCATCACGCACCAGATGGAAGTCATCAAGCTCATCTGCGACCGCATGGCCGTGATGGAAGCCGGCGAAGTCATCGAGCACGGAGCGGTGATCGATGTATTTCGGGCCCCCCAACACCCTGTGACGCGCGCCATGATAGGCGACGTGATTTCGCAGGAGCTGCCCAAAGGCGTGCTGCAACGGGTGCGCGCAAGGCTTGCGCAAGCGCGCGAAGGCGAAGGCCGCGACCACCTTCTGCGCCTGGCCTTTACCGGCACGGGCGTCGAAGAACCGTTGCTGTCCGAGGTCGTGCGCCGCTTCGGGCTGGACTTCAACATACTGCACGGCCAGATCGACGAGATCCAGGAGCAGGCCTTCGGTTCGCTGGCCATACTGGCCAGGGGCGATGAAGAAAAAATAGAACAGGCGAAAGCCTATATGCGTTCGCGCGGTGTCACGGTAGAGGAAATGGATCATGTCATCGCAGTTGATTGACCTGTTTATCAAGTCGTTCGTCGAAACCCTGGTGATGGTGGGCATCTCGGGCCTGGTCGGCGCGCTGGCGGGCGTCCCCATGGGCATCTTGCTGCACCTGACCGACCGCAAGGGAGTGCTGCCGGTGCTGAGTCTGAATCGCGGCCTCGGCCTGGTGGTCAATGCCGTGCGTTCCACGCCCTTCATCATCCTGCTGGTGGCCATCATTCCGTTCACGCGGCTCATCGTCGGCACATCCATAGGCACGGCGGCGGCCATCGTCCCGATGACGATAGCGGCGGCTCCCTTCGTGGCGCGGCTGGTCGAGACCGCCCTGCGCGAAGTCGACCGCGGGCTGGTCGAAGCGGCGCAGGCCATGGGCGCGACCACCTGGCAAATCGTCTACAAGGTTCTGGTGCCGGAAGCCTTTCCGGGCATCGTGGCGGGCCTGACCATCACACTGGTCAGCCTGGTCGGCTACTCGGCCATGGCCGGAGCCGTGGGTGGCGGCGGCCTGGGCGACCTGGGCATACGCTACGGCTACCAGCGCTTCCTGCCCGAAGTCATGGCGCTGGTCGTCCTGATCCTGATTGTTTTCGTTCAACTGATGCAAACCCTGGGCGATGCCCTGGTGCGTCGTTTAAGTCACCGCTAGCCACAAGCCGGCGGCACATGCCCATAGGCATTTTTTCAAAGGAAGAAAAATGAAGCGTCGTCAACTACTGCAACTCGTCGCCGGCCTTGGCCTGGCAGCCGGCCTTGTCGGGTCGCCCGCCATGGCTCAGGACAAGACCTACAAGATCGGCGTCACCGCCGGCCCGCACGCCCAGATCATGGAGTTCGTCAAAGGCATCGCCGCCAAGGACGGGCTGAAGATCGAAGTCGTGGAGTTCAGCGATTACGTGCAGCCCAACGCGGCCCTAGCCGCCGGCGACCTGGATGCCAACAGCTATCAGCACCTGCCCTACCTGGATGCGCAGATCAAGGATCGCGGCTACAAGCTGACCAGCGTCGGCTACACCATTACCTTCCCCATGGGCATCTACTCCAAGAAGGTCAAGAGCCTGGACGAACTGAAAAACGGCGCCCGCGTCGGTGTGCCGAACGACCCGACCAACGGCGGCCGCGCCCTGCTGGTGCTGCAATCGCAAGGCATCCTGAAGCTCAAGGCCGATGCGGGCCTGAAGGCGACTCCGCTGGACATCGTCGAGAACCCCAAGAAGCTGAACATCGTTGAACTGGATGCCGCCCAACTGCCCCGCTCGCTGTCCGACCTGGACGCCGCGGCGGTCAATGGCAACTATGCCGCCTCGGCCGGCCTGAACCCGGTAACCGACGCCATCGCCATCGAAGACGCCAAGGGCCCCTACGCCAACGTCATCGCGGTGCGCAGCGAAGACAAGGACCAGGCCTGGGTGGCCAAGCTGGTGAAGGCCTACCACTCGCCCGAAACCAAGAAGTTCGTCACCGACACCTTCAAGAACTCGGTGATCGCTTCCTGGTAAGCCAGGCAAGGCGCGCCAGCCCCATTCAGGGCGTGGCGCGCCTGAGCTCCATGATCAGGCGGCGGCCGGACGCGCCAGGCCCAGGTGCCCGCGCAAGGTGCTGGCCTCGTAGTCCTTGCGGAACAGGCCGCGCCGCTGCAGGACGGGAACCACCTGATCCACGAAATCCTCTATGCCGCCGGGCAATGACGGGGGCATCAGGTTGAATCCGTCGGCGCCTTCGTTCATCAGCCAGCGCTCCATTTCGTCGGCGATCCGCTCGGGCGTACCCACCATGGTGCAATGCCCGCCGCCGGCGGCCAGCCTGCCCAGAAGCTGCCTTACCGTCGGCCTCTCGGTTTCGATAATGCGCAATATCGTCGCGTAACGCCCCTTGGGGCCTGAAAACTCTTCCAGCGGCGGCAAGGCCGGCACGGGCGCATCCAATTCCCAGGCGGTGCAATCCCGACCCACATAGATGCCCAACTGCCTGAGCGCATCGCCGCTGGGCAGCAGCTCGTCCAGCTCGCGCTGCTTGGCGCGGGCTTCCTGCTCGGTCGAACCCACATAAGCCACCAGGCCCGGCATGATGGGCACGAAGTCGCTGCGGCCCGCTTCCCGCACGCGCCGCTTCACGTCCCGATAGTATTCCTGGGCCGCCGGCAGGTCGTAGGCCACGGCGTAGATGGCCTCGGCGCGGCGCGCCGCCAGATCCCTGCCCTGGTCCGATGCGCCCGCCTGGAACAGCACGGGGTGGCCCTGCGGCGGACGCGGCACGGTAAGCGGCCCGTCCACCCGAAAATGCTCGCCCTTGTGATGTATGGGGTGGATGGCCTTGAGGTCGGCGTAAGCCCCTTTCCTGTCGAGCAGCAGCGCATCCTCGCCCCAGGAATCCCAAAGCTCCAGCGCCACCCGTATGAATTCTTCGGCCCTGGCATAGCGCCAATCGTGATCCGGCATGGCCTCGTAGCCATGGTTGCGGGCCTCGACGTCGAACATGGACGTCACGACGTTCCAGCCCATTCGTCCTTTGGAGATATGATCCAGCGACGCGACCAGGCGCGCGGCATGGAAAGGCGTGAAGAAGGTGCTGGAAACCGTGCTGATCAAACCTATTTTTTCCGTCGCCCGGCTCATGGCCGACAACATGGTCAGCGGCTCCATGAACCAGCGTGGGCCGTCGGCGGCATTGTCCACCGACTGCCCGTCGGCAAAAAAGATGGCGTCCAGCTTGCCGCGCTCCGCCGTGCGGGCCAGCTCTTCGTAATAGGCGATGTCGCCCAGTCGTTCGACGCTGGAGGCGGGATGCCGCCAGGCCGCCTTGTGATGGCCGCAGGCGAAGATGAAAAGATTCAGGTGCAGTTGACGCTTGCCCGCGTTGTCCGGGCGTGCTTGTTGCAAGTCCATTGCCGCACCTCCTAGTTCTTGACCAGGCCGCCGTCGACCACCAGGTTCTGGCCCGTTACGGACCTGGACCAGGGCGAGGCGAAGAACAAGGCGGCATCGGCGAATTCCTGCGGCGTCGTCACCCGGCGCAGCGGCGTGCTGGACGCAATCAGATCGAACACCGCCTCCGGCGTGGCGGATGAGGCGTCGGTGGTGCGCAGCAGGCCGCCCGAAACCATATTGACGGTAATTCCCAAGGGCCCCAGGTCCTGCGAAAGCGTGCGCGTCAGCGACAGCAAGGCGGCCTTGGCCGCCGTGTAGTCGTGGTAGGGAACCACCGGGTTCTGGAACAGGTTGGTGCCCACGTTGATGACGCGGCCGAAGCCGGCCTCGCGCATGCCGGGCAGGGCGGCCTGGGTGGTGTTCAAGGCGCCGCGCACGACGCCTTCGAACTGCTGGCTCATGTCGCCCCAGGCCAGCGTGTCGGCATGCGGCCGGGCGTCGCCATTGAAGGAGAAAGCCGGCAAGGCATTGTTGACGACAGTGGTCACGGCCTGCCCGAAATGCGCGCGGGCCGTGGCCAGCATGGCTGCGACCGCCGCCGCATCAGCCACGTCGGTCTGCACGGCCAGCGCCCGATCGGGAGCCTGCGCGGCCAACGCCTGAGCCGCCTCGGCGCTGTTCAAATAATTGACGACGACCCGCGCCCCTTCGCGCAGGAAGGATTGCACAAGATGGCTGCCCAGGCCGCGGCCGCCGCCGGTGACCAGGACGATTTGATTGGCTATGGGAAGCGCTGTGCTGGGGGTGTTCATGGCATACCTTTATTCAAATCGGCAAAGGCATGGTCGCGCGGCGCGGCGCCGCTAGCACTGGGCTGACATCCCTTCGCCAGTATTAACTGGGGCAGGTTCGACGGGTTTTATCTCAGCGTGGGCCTGCGTAGCCCAAGCACCCCGTGTCGTGGCATGCCACATTAGCACAGAAGCGGCGCGAACAGTAGCGCGCCCCTATCCCCGGCATTGACAAGGCCGGCCCGATTGACCTAAGCTTTGCGCCTGTTCCTAGGGGAGCCCGCAAGGGCTGAGATTCCGCGCAAGATCGCGGTAACCCTTAGAACCTGATCCGGGTAATGCCGGCGAAGGGAAGGAAATCCACAGGCGTGCCGAATCCTTCGGCGTCCCGCTGCTCCCTCCCCCTCGACGATCCCGCGCGCCCTTGCAAGGCGCCGGGCGGTTTGCTTTGTTTCGCCCGGCCGCGCCGGGCTCATGGGAATGGAAATGCTGACGAGTACTTCGACGATACTGTGGCTGCTGTTTTTTTCGGCCGCCTTCGCCATCCTGGGCGTACTGTACTCGCGGCGCGACCGGGGCAGCCTGGAAGACTACGTAATCGCCCGCAACAGCCAAAGCACCATCGCCACCATGCTGACCCTGCTGGCCAGCTCGCTGGGCGCCTGGATACTGTTCTCGCCCGCTCAGGCGGCCACCTGGGGCGGGCTGGCCGCCGTCATCGGCTACGCCATAGGCGCCCTTTCGCCGCGCTTTCTCATGATCCCGCTGGGCCGGCGCATGCGCGAACTCATTCCGCAAGGCCACACGCTGACGGAATTCGTCATCATGCGTTTCGGCAGGCCGATGTACGGCCTGACCCTGCTGATCATGCTGTTCTACATGTTCATCGCCCTGACGGCCGAAATCACCGCCATAGGCAAGCTGGTCGCCCTGCTGGCGCCGGTGCCGCTGTGGATGACCGCCGCCATCGTCATGGGCTTCACCCTGCTCTATACCTCTTACGGCGGCCTGCGGGCCTCCATCTTCACCGACAAAGTGCAGATGCTGGTCATCGTCCCCTTGCTGGTGGTGCTGGTGGCCTTGGGCTGGCAAGCCAGCGGCGGCATCGAGCCGGTGGTGGCTGGGCTGCGTGAAAAAGCCCCGCAATTGCTCAATCTGACCGACCCCGTGGGCGTCAAGGCGGGGCTGACGTTTTTCGTCGCCATCCTGCTGACGGGGCTGTTTCACCAAGGCAATTGGCAGCGCGTCTATTCGGCGCGCGACACGCGCAGCATGCGCCGGGGCTTCCTGACCGGGGGCCTGCTGGCGGCGCCGGTGATCTTCGTGATGGGCCTGTTCGGCCTGGCCTTCGTCGGACTGGGTCATCAGGGCGACGGCTCGGTCGCCCTGTTCAACATCCTGATGCCGGCGGTTCCGACCTGGTTCGCCATTGCCCTGATTCCATTGGGCCTGGCCCTGGTCATGAGCACCGCCGACACCGTCATCAGCGCGGTATCGAGCATCATCGCGGTGGACGTGCGCCGCCTGGCGCCCAGCGTGCCGAAAGCCACGCTGATGGGGCTGTCGCGCTGGCTGATCTTCCTGCTGGCCATCCCCGTGGTGATCGCGGCGGCTCAGGGCTATAGCGTGCTGTATCTGTTCCTGCTGGCGGACCTGTTCTGCTCGGCGGCCGCCTTCCCGGTGTTCTTCGGCCTGTTCAACCGCCGCCATCACGGCTCCGGCGCCATGATCAGCACCCTCTGCGGCCTGCTGGCTGGGATATCGCTGTTCCCGGCCCCCGGCGCCAAGCCGGAGTACCTGCTCGAATCCTTTCTGCTGGCCGCGCTGGTGCCCGCCGTCGTCTCCCTTGCCATGATCAAGCTCAGGCCCGGCCTGGCCCTGTTCGACTTCAGCCATCTGAAGGCCATACGCAGTCTGGACGACTGACGCCAAGCAACCCGCCATGGCATCGACGGACCGGCCCGAGGCCGGCCATCGCCTTGTCAAAGCAGGCGCCCGGGGGTAAAACGTGTGGAGCCGCCGGATGCGGCACAACCATGAAAGGAGTCCACGCGTGAGCCAGATCAAAGCCTTTTGTTTCGATGTCTTCGGCACTGTCGTCGACTGGCGTTCGGGCGTGGCCCGGGACGCGGCGGTTTTCTTCGAACGCAATGGCTTGACCAAACTGGATCCGCTGGAATTCGCCGACGCCTGGCGCGCCCGCTACCAGCCCGCCATGCAGGCCTGCCGCGCCGGTGAACGCCCCTACGTCCGCCTGGACGTGCTGCATCGCGAGAACCTGGAATACGTCCTCGCCGAGAAGGACATCGACATCAAGGCGATTCCGGAATCCGAGCTGGCCTGGCTTACCCACGCCTGGCACAGGCTGGATCCCTGGCCGGACGTGGTCGCCGGCCTGACGCGGCTCAAAAGCCAATACATCATCGCCTCGGCCTCCAACGGCAATATCGCCCTGATGGTCGGCATCGCCAAGCGCGCCGGCATTCCCTGGGACGCCATCCTGGGCGCCGAAGTCACGCAAGCCTACAAGCCTGCCCCGGAAGCCTACCTACGCCTGGCGGAAACGCTGGGCCTGGAACCCGGCCAGGTGTGCATGAGCGCCGCGCACAACAATGACCTGGCCGGCGCGCAACAATGCGGCCTGGCCACGGCTTTCATTCCCCGGCCCACCGAGCATGGCCCCGGTCAAACCCGAGACCTGGTCCCCACCGGAAACTGGGACATGGTCGCCAGCGACTTCAAGGACCTGGCTGCCCAGGCGGGATGCTAGGCGCCCAGCCTGCCCGCCCATCAGCGACCAGGCGGCTTGCCGTTGAGCGTTGACGGGTCCTGGGGACCGAACCAGACGATCACGGTGCCTTTGACGTAGATGGGCGCGGGCAGAGGGCCCTTGCCCAAGACCTTGTGCACCAGATAGATGGGCTTGGACGCATCCAACCCATTGAAGGCGGAAGTATTCACGCTGCCCCCCTCCAGAGGTACGCAGCGCTGCGTGCCGTTCCAGCACAGGGACGTCCGCACTACCGCATCCCCATGATAGGACCGGCCCGCATAGACCCGCTTGATGGCGTGCCCCGCCGCCCCGTCCAGGCCCGGCGGCCCATCCACCCGCCGGCTGCCACGCTGCGCGGACCCGCCGGGCGCCTCATAGATAACGACGACTTCACTATCGGCACGGCTGATGGCGGCACTGACCTTGTCTTGCGTCCATGAAAAATCCCCCGCCCAGGCGGCGTGCGAACAAACCAACGCCATGACCGCCGGCCAAAAGGGCAGATAAGGAAAACGACGCGCATGAAGGTGCCGGATCATGAGGAAACACACTCAAGGTAAATGGAAGCATATGGCCATGGGCAAAAAGCATACATGAAGCGCCAAGGAAATGCGCCGGCACAAAAAAAGCCCGCGAGCCGCGAGGCTTGCGGGCCAAACAACCTGACCTCGCGGTCAGGCAGCACTGGACGTATCGTCGCCTCTACCCTAGCCGCTAGTGCAAAAGCGGGTCAACCGTAATGCCCATGAGATGTAACCGTAAGTTGGCAGCCACGGGGCATCCGCAAGCCGCCGCAACATGCGCTTAACAATCAGGGATGGCTGTAACAGTCCAAGATGCCCCGAGAACCTGATAAACTGTATATAAAACCAGTATTCACGTCATCCCCCGCCTGGCCATGCCTCTTGATCCGCCGCCGGAAAATCCCTGGTACTACCTGGACAACTTCGAAACCGTCCTGCAATGGGTGGACTCTCGCTACAGCGACCTGCTGCTGGCCGACGAACAAGCGTTCATCAACGGCTTCCTGGCAGCGCCGCAGGCATCGCGCGGCCTGCTGGTGCGCATGATCATGCGCAAGGGCGATCTGTTTCGCAGCGGCAAGCTGCGCTACACCGAAATCGGCGATACCGGACAAGCCGCGCAAGCGCTGCTGCGCCATGGCTGGATAGACGATGCGCCGCGACTTACGCTGGACGAACTGTTCGGTCTGTACACCAAAGCCCAACTCGAGGTCTTGTTCGGCCAGGCGCTCGCCGACCTGGGCGCCCGCCGCGCCGGCAAGCCTGAACAGCTGGAATGCCTGCGTTCCCATTACCCGGACACGCTCACGCTCGAACAATGGGAGGCCGTCGCCTCCGCAAGGGGCGGCCCGGGCGGCGAGCCGCTCGGCGAGCGGGTTTACAAGATAAACATACTGCCCTTGTGCGACCGCCTGCGGCTGATGTTCTTCGGCAATCTCAGGCAGGACTGGACCGAATTCGTGCTGTCCGACCTGGGCCTGTTCGTCTACGAACGGGTCGACTTCCCCGACTCGGCGCGGGCCTTCCAAAGCCGCCAGGAGATCGACGACTACCTGCACCTGCATCAGTGCAGGGAAGGTCTGGAAGCCCTTGCCGGCGCGGACGATCCCGCCGATATCTTTCATGCCGTTCCGGCGGCGCCTTACGCCAACCATTGGCTGGAAGGCCGGCGCGGAAAACTGCTGTACCGCATCGGCCGCCACCAAGAAGGCCGGCGCGACTGGGCCGGCGCGCTGGCCTGCTACACGCGCAGCAGCCACGCCGAGGCGCGCAGCCGGCGCATCAGGGTGCTGGAGCTCAGCGGCCAATGCGACGCGGCCCTCGGCCTGGCGACGGCCGCGCTGCAAGCGCCCGAAACCGAGGCCGAACAACAGGCCCTGCTGCGCATGCTGCCCCGCCTGCGCCGGCAATGCGGCCAGCCCGTCCCATCCCCCCATAAGAAGCGCGGCATCCACCGCATCGACCTCATCCTGCCAGCACCCTGGCCCGCCTTGCGGGTCGAAGAGGAAGTCCGCCTGCACCTGGCTAACGACGACGCCCCTGTCTACTACGTGGAAAACACCCTGATCAACTCCCTGTTCGGGCTGCTGTGCTGGGATGCCGTATTCGCCGCCGTGCCCGGCGCTTTCTTCCACCCCTTCCAGCAAGGCCCGGCCGATCTGGCGCTGGCCGGATTCCAGGAACGCCGCCACGCACAGTTCAGCGCCTGCCTGGAGCAACTGGATACCGGGCGGTACCGGGAAACCATACGCCGCAACCTCGCAAACAAGGCCGGCATCCAGTCGCCTTTCGTGGCCTGGGACGTCCTGTGCGCGCCTTTGCTGGACCTGGCGCTGGACTGCATGCCGGCCGCCCATTTGAAAGCGGCCTTCCGGCGCCTGCTGGCGGACATTCCCGCCAACCGCTCGGGCCTGCCGGACCTGATCCAGTTCTGGCCCGGCCAGCGGCGCTATCGCATGATAGAAGTCAAAGGCCCCGGCGACCGCTTGCAGGACAACCAACTGCGCTGGCTGGACTATTGCCATGCCCACGGCCTTCCGGTCGACGTCTGCTACGTGCGCCGGGACGCCGCATGAACTACGCTGTCGCCGTGCGGGAACTGTGCGAATTCACCGCCAAGCGCGGCGACCTGGATTTGCGCTTCACCCCCTCGCCCACCGGCCTGGAAGGCATGGAGGGCCACGCCGCCGTCAGGGCGCGCCGGCCCCCTTCCTATCAGGCCGAGATCGCCTTGAGCCGCGAGTACCGCAATCTGCTGGTGCGCGGCCGGGCCGACGGCTACGACCCCGACCTGAACCAGCTAGAAGAAATCAAGACGCATCGCGGCCCACTGGACGCCATGCCCGCCAACCACCGCGCACTGCATTGGGCGCAGGCCAAGGTCTACGCCCACCTGCAATGCCGGGCGCTGAACCTGCCCGAGATGCGCGTCGCACTGGTGTATTTCGACATCACGCGGCGCAGCGAAACAGTGCTGGTTGAAAACTGCCGGGCCGAGACGCTGCAAGCGCATTTCGAACAGTTGTGCGAGCTCTATGCGGAATGGGCCGAACAGGAACTGCAACACCGCGAGCGCCGCGATCAGGCGCTTGAAGGCCTGGCCTTTCCCCACGCGGGTTTTCGGCCGGGCCAGCGGCAGCTTGCCGTAACCATATACAAGGCCGCCATGCAGGAGCGCCATCTGCTGGCCCAGGCGCCCACCGGCATAGGCAAGACCGTGGGCGCGCTATTTCCCATGCTCAAGTCCTGCCCCCGCAACAAGCTGGACAAGGTGTTTTTCCTGACGGCCAAGACTTCGGGGCGGCAACTGGCCCTGGACGCCTTGAAGATCATGGGCGATTCCGCCACAACAGACGCCACGCCCTTTCTGCGCGTGCTGGAGCTGACTGCCAAAGAAAAAGCCTGCGAGCACCCCGACAAAGCCTGCCACGGCGCATCCTGCCCGCTGGCCCAAGGCTTCTACGACAAATTGCCCGCCGCGCGCCGCGACGCCTTGCAAGCCGCCTGGATGGACAAGGCCGGCCTGCGGAAAACCGCCGCGGGCCACGGGATATGCCCATATTGGCTAGGCATGGAACTGGCCCAATGGAGCGACGTGGTCGTGGGCGACTACAACTATTACTTCGACGTCTCCGCCACGCTGCATGGCCTGACGGAGGCCCGTCAATGGCGCGTCGGCGTGCTGGTCGACGAGGCGCACAACCTGCTGGAAAGAGCGCGCGCCATGTACAGCGCCGAACTCTCGCAAGCCCGCCTGCGCGATCTGCGGCGCAATGCGCCCGCCGCCCTGAAGCGCGCCCTGGGCAGCTTGTTCAGGCAATACAGCGACACCTGGCGCGACCAGGAGGACACTTATCAGGCCTACACCGGCCTGCCTCAAAAATTCCTGGCCGCGCTCCTGCGAACCAGCGCCGCCCTGTCGGACCATTTCGTCGATCACCCCGAGGACGCCGCAGGCGCCCTGCAAGGACTGCACTTCGACATCCTGCATTTCCTGCGGATGGCGGAATCGTTCGGCGGCCATTCCATTTTCGACATCACGCTGGCGGGCGCTTCCAAGGCCGGAGACGGCGATACCAACCATCCGGCCCCGCAAGACGCCGTGTTCTGCATACGCAACCTGATTCCGGCCCCCTTCCTGGAACAGCGCCATGCCGCCAGCCGCGGCAGCGTGCTGTTCTCAGCCACCCTGAACCCCTGGACCTTCTACCGGGACACGCTGGGCTTGCCCGAGGACACGGCATGGGTGGACGTGGAGTCCCCCTTCCGGCCCGACCAGCTTCAGGTCCGCATCGCCGCGGACATCTCCACCCGCTACGCGCAGCGCGCGCGGTCCCTGGCCCCGATCGCGCGCCTGATGCAGGCCCAGTATGAACAGCGCCCCGGCAATTACCTGAGCTATTTCAGCAGCTTCGACTACATGCAGCAGGCGGCCGACACGTTCGCGCGGCTTTGTCCGGACATCCCCGCGTGGCGGCAATCGCGCGGCATGAACGAAAGCGATAGGGAAGGCTTCCTGGAACGCTTCGCCCAGGACGGCCAAGGCATAGGATTCGCCGTCCTGGGCGGCGCCTTCTCCGAGGGCATAGATCTGCCCGGCAGCCGGCTGATCGGCGCCTTCATCTCCACCCTGGGGTTGCCTCAGATCAACCCCGTCAACGAGCAAATGAAGCAATGCATGGGCAAGGCCTTCGGCACACGGCACGGCTATGACTATGCCTATCTGTATCCCGGCATCCAGAAAGTCATACAGGCCGCCGGGCGGGTGATACGCGGTCACGACGACCAGGGCGTCGTGCACCTGATAGACGACCGCTACGGGCAGCTTCGAATACAGGCGCTGCTGCCGTCCTGGTGGCGGGTAGAATACGGCAACGACAACGCAAGCCCCAGGGGCCAACATCCATGAAACCGGCAATGATACCGTGGGCGCTTTCGGGCGGCGCGGCCGTCACAGTAGGCTTTGCACGCTTCGGCTATGCGCTGATCCTGCCGGCCATGCAGACCGACCTGGCGCTGAACTACGCCCAGGCGGGATGGCTGAACACCGCCAACGCATTGGGCTATTTGCTGGGCGCGCTGCTGACGATCTACTTCGTGGCCCGCGTCGGCAACCGCAAGCTGTTCATCGCCGGCCTGGCGCTGACCACGCTGGCCCTGCTGGCCAACGGCCTGACACGCGACTTCCAGCTCTTGACCCTGTACCGCTTCCTGGCGGGCCTGGGCGCCGCGGGCGCCTTCATTTGCGGCGGCGTGCTGTCGGGTGCGTTGGGCACCCGCGCCATCGTCATCTTTTTCAGCGGCGGAGGCATAGGCATGCTGGCCACCGGCGCCCTGCTGCCATGGCTGTTCGACTATGCCGGCCCCGCCGCCTGGCCCTGGGCCTGGATAGGGTCGGGCGCAGTTTGCATTCCCTTGTCGCTGGCCGCCGTCGCCGCCATGCGCAAAATCATTGAACCTCCCGGCAGCAGCGGCTCGGCCGCCTGGCCATTGCGCCCATGCCTGCCCGAGTTCACGGCCTACTTCCTGTTCGGCCTGGGCTATATCGCCTACATGACCTTCATCGTCGCCTGGCTGCGTCAAAGCCATGTACAGGCCCTGTCGCTGGCCGCCGCCACCTCGGTCATGTGGAGCCTGCTGGGCATCATGACGCTGCTGGCGCCGTGGCTCTGGGCGCGGATATTCAATGGCCGGCGCGACGGCCTGCCCATGGCCGCATCCATGCTGGTGCTGGCCATAGGCGCGGCGCTGCCGCTGTTCGTGTCCAGCATCGCGGGCGCGTGGCTGTCGGCCGCGCTGGTCGGCTCCAGCGTCTTCATGGTGCCGTCGGCGGCCACGGGTTTCGTCAAGACCAACCTGCCCAAGGCCGCCTGGGGAAGCTCGCTGGCGGTGGCCACCAGCCTGTTCGCCATCGGCCAAACGGTGGGCCCCGTGGCGGCCGGATGGATCAGCGACCTTTCCGGTTCGCTCTCGACCGGCCTGGCGGTCTCCGCCGCCGTGCTGATCCTGGGTAGCCTGATCGCACTGACCCAAAAACCCCTGCAAAGCCAATGAACTCAACCTTATTGGCAATGTGGTTCTAGGCTGTATCGACGCCGCCGCTACCTATAATCCAGACACGACCCACACTCTTCACAAGGACCTGATCGTGTCAATTGATTCCCGCATCCCCGTGTTCGCCGAAGGCGTCCATCCCTTCGACGCGCGCGGCGTCGCCAAGCGTTTCCGCCACGCCGCCATCTTCGGCGCGCTATCCGCCCTGCACCCGGGCGAAACCATGCGTTTTTGCAACGACCACGACCCGCTGCCCCTGTTGCAACAGTTGCAGGGCCACTTCGGCGACCAGATCAAGATCGAATATGTGTCGCGCCAGCCCGGCGAAATCGTGATCGACTTCCAGATACTCGGCTAAGCGCTTACGCTGCCGGGAGTCATCCTCGCCGGCAGCGTAGCGGTCGATGGGCCGGCCGTTCAGGCGGGCAGCAAGGCGTCGACAGCCCGCACGGTGGGGGCCGCGACCACGTTCAGGGCCGGGCGGATGCCGTTCAGCAGATAGTCGATCAGTTCCCGCACGGGCCGTATGGCATTGCCGAAAGGCAATTTTTCGGAGCCCCTGAAGAACAGGCCGCGCCTGATGTCGCCGGCCAGCGCAAACGCCAATTGCGTATCGATGCAGAACTGGCCGTGCTTGCTGATGCCGTCGCGCAGCCCGCAAGAGGCCAGGCAGTCGAAGCCCACCGTGCAGGGGCGCTGCTTGGCAATGCGTTGCAGCTTCTCTTCTTTTTCCAGGTAATTCGCCAGCCAGGGCGTGCGCACCGCCCGCGCCGGCAAGCCGGCCACGCTCATGAAGGTCACGATGTCCTCCGGCTTGGCCTCGACCAGGACCTTCTTGAAATTGGGGTGCGCATCGCCCTCTTCCGTGACCGCGAAAGGCGAGCCGCACTGCACCGCGCTGGCTCCCATGCCCATCAGCTTGACGACCTGCTCATGGCTGTGGATGCCGCCGCCGGTGATGAGGGGAATGTTTTCTTTTTCGATGTCCAGTTCCTTGAACAGCTCCAGCGTACCTTCCAGCACGTTCTCAAAAGCGAAGTTGGGGTTGTTCAAGCTGTCCGCGGTCGGCGCGCCCAGATGACCCGCCGCATACTTGGGATTCTCGATGACGATGGCGTCGGGCAGGCGATTCTTGCGCATCCATTTTTTCAGGATCAGCCCTATGCCGCGCACGTCCGACAAGATGGGGATGATGGCCACTTTGGGAAAGCCGCTGGTCAGCTCGGGCAGGTCCAGGGGCAGGCCGGCGCCCACCACCACCGCGTCCGCTTCGCTTTCGCAGGCCTGGCGCACGTACGAGGCGTATTCCGACACGGCGCGCATGACGTTGACCGCCACCAGCCCCTTGCCGCCGGCCATTTCATGGGCGGCCTTCACTTCGCGGTCCAGCGCGAGCAGGTTGGTCGAGTTGATCAATTCCTTGTCGCGCGAACGACCCGTCTTGAGCATCAGGTCGGGGTGATGGCGGCGCAGGTCGACGCTGGAAATCGTGCCCACCGCACCCAGGGCGGCCACGGTGCCGGCCAGCCTATGGGCCGACACGCCCACCCCCATGCCTCCCTGCACTATGGGCAGGAGCGCCCTGCCCTTCAACTTGAGTCGTTTCAATGCGGTTTGCAACACAATAATGGTCCTTGCTTGAAAATAGCGGCGTATTGACGCAGTTGCCACTATGTAGGCAAAAGCCGGCGGCTTCCTTAATAAATATCAAGGTTCCCTTGTTTACTCGAATGTAAAAATACAGCGTTCACAATGAGGTTATGCGGGCCGGCGGGCCAGTATCTGTGTAGGGTCATGCTTATGGAAAATCACAAAGAAGAAATCGTCCTGGACGTTTGCGGGCTGGAGCCTCCCGAGCCGCTGGAACGCGTGCTGGACGCCTTGTCCGTCCTGGCGCCCGGCGCCAGCCTGCGCATGCTGATAGACCGCGAACCGCATCCGCTCTACGGCATCCTGCGCAACAACGGCTACGACTACAGCAACCGCATCGACGAACATCAACGCTACGAAATCCTTATCCGGCATAAAGACTGATGCAGCGCGCCCTGTCATTCCAGCAGTCCCCCGCCCCCGGCGTCCCCTTGCGCTTCCTGTTCACCGCGCCGCTGTTCGTCCTGCTGGCGGCATTGCTGCTGCTCTGGTCCGGCCCTTCGGCGCTGGCATCGCGCTGGACGGGGCCCGCCCTGGCATTAACCCATCTGTTTACCCTGGGCGTACTGGCCAACGCCATGGCGGGGGCCTTGATGCAGATACTGCCCGTCGCCACGGGCGTAAGCGCGCTGGCGCCCAGGGCGACCTCGGTCATCGTGCACACCTTGCTGAACCTGGGCACGCTGTCGCTGGCCGCCGCCTTCCTGTCGTTCACGCCCTGGATGTTCGCGCTGGCGCTTGGCCTGCTATGCATGGCGCTGGGGGTCTTCCTGGCCGCCTGCGCGGGCGGCCTCTGGAAGTACCGCAAGCAGGCCACCAAGGGGTCGACCGAAATCCTGGCCACCACACGGCTGGCGCTTGCGGCGCTGCTGGCCGCCACCATCCTGGGCGCCATGCTGGCCGCAAGCTTCGCCTGGCCGCTGCCCTTTTCACGGGCGCTGACCAATGCGCACGGCGCGTGGGGGCTGCTGGGCTGGGTCGGGCTGCTGGTCGTCGGCATAAGCTACCAGGTGATCCCCATATTCCAGGTGACCGAAATCTATCCCAAGCCTGTGACACGCTGGCTGGCGCCGACCATCTTCGTGCTGCTGGCGGCCTATATGGCCAACACCCTGGCGCCGCCCGCCATGCGCCTGGAAATCGATCTGGCCATAAGCGCGGTCGCATTGGCCGCCTACACCATCTACGCCGTCGTCACCTTGCGACTGCTCTGGACGCGCAAGCGGCCCAAGGCGGACGCAACCACGCGGTTCTGGCACACGGCCATGCTGTGCCTGGCGGCTTGCGGCCCGGTATGGTTGGCCCAGGCGGCCGGCGTCAAGGATTTGTCGGTCAGCCTGGGCGTACTGTTCATCGTGGGCTTCGGCTGGTCCGCCGTCAACGGCATGCTGTACAAGATCATCCCCTTCCTGCTGTGGTATCACGCCCAGAGGGACCTGGCCATCGCCCTGCGCGTCGTACCCAAGGTAAAGGACTTCATCCCCGACGCCATCGCGGCGCGGCAGTACTGGGCCCACCTGGCCGCCCTGCTGCTGCTTTTATCGGCCAGCCTGCTGCCCGCCGTGTTCGCCCATGCGGCGGGCCTGGCCCTGGCCATATCGGCGGCCTGGCTCTTGCTTAACATGACCCAGGCCCTGCGCTTTTACCTGCGCGCCAGGAAACGGATCGCCCTGGCGCTGGCCGAACTGCCTCAGCCCTGATAAGAGCTTAGCCGGTCGACGTCCAGGACGGTGACTTCACGGCCCTTGAGCCGGATCAGCTCATGGGCGCACAAGTCGTGCAAAATGCGCGAAAAGTGCTCCGGAGTCAGGTTCAGGCGCGAGGCGATCACCGTCTTGCTGGTTTCCAGGCGGAAGTGATGCCCGTTCCGGCACGGCTCGTCCTTCAGCAGATAGCCGATCACGCGCTGGGTGCCGGAGCGCAGGGAATACGCCTCGACGTCGCCCATCAGGCTATGCAGGCGCTGGCTCAGGCTGGCCAGCATTTTGCGGGCAAACCCCGGATGCCGGTCCAGTTCGTGGAAGATGACGGCCTTGCCCACATGCAGCAGCATGGTGTCGGCCAGGGCCTGGGCCGACACGATGTAGGCCTTCTCCATGAACATCAGCGCTTCGCCGAAACTGTCGCCCGGTCCGATCAGGCGAACGACTTTCTCGCTTCCGCCCGGCGACACGAACATCAGCTTGATCTGCCCATAGACCACGGTGTGCAGGCCCACGCAAGGCTCGCCGCGGTGAAAGACCATTTCGCCCCGAGCCGCCTGGACTTCGGTCGTGCCCGCGGCCAGGTTGTCGAGCTCCTGGGCGCTCAAGCCATTGAATAGGGGAAGTCTCGCCAGGAAATCCTGGATGCGCACCTTGCCGCTACTGGTCATATTGCTAGAATCCTGTATTGATATCGCGGCGCCGCGCCCGCCCGGCGCCGCTCCACTTGAAAAACATGTGATCAAAATCCTGCTCAACGTCGCCGGTACCCTGGCGCTGATTCTTGCCGTGCTGGGGCTGTTCCTACCCTTGCTGCCCACCACGCCCTTCCTGCTGCTGGCCTCGGCCTGCTACCTGCGGGGCTCGGAGCGCATGCACCGCTGGCTGACCGGGCATCGCATACTGGGACCCTACCTGATAGGGATACAGACCGGCCGTGGTATCCCCATGCGCGCCAAGGTCATCACCCTGATATTCCTGTGGGGCACACTGGCCATTTCCGCCTGGCATGTGCCCCTGCCCTGGGTACGCATGCTGTTGCTGATTCCCGGCATCGGCGTCACGGTCTATCTGCTGCGCATGAAGACCCTGCGCGCGGCCGACGGATACACGGCCCCCGACCACCGGGCTAAATAAGCTTGGAGTAGGTCGACACCGTCGGCTGCCCAAGAAATTTGTCGAAGACCATGCCCATGGCCCGCACGAACAGGCGCCCCTTGGGCGTGACCACCATGCCCTTGTCGTCTATCGTCAACAGTCCCGAATCCTTGAACGCCTGCAGCCTTTGCAGCTCGGCGTCGAAATAAGCCGGGAAATCGATGCCGTAAGCTCGGTTCAGCAAAGAGAAGTCCACGGGCATGCTGCACATCAGGGTCATGATGACCTCGCGGCGCAAGACATCGTCCAGGCTTAGCTCGTAGCCTTTTTCTATGGGCAGCCTGCCTTCGTCCAGTATCTGGTAATAAGCGTTCACGCTGCGCACCGACTGGCTGTACGAATTGCCCACCTTGCCGATGGCCGACACGCCCAGCCCGACCAGATCGCATTCCGCACGCGTGGTATAGCCCTGGAAGTTCCGATGCAAGCCGCCATCGCGCCGCGCAAGGTTAAGCTCGTCGTCGGGCTTGGCGAAATGGTCCAGGCCGATGTACACATAGCCCGCCTCCAGCAACCGCCGGGTGGACATCAGGAATATCTGCAGGCGCTCTTCGGCGCTGGGCAGATCGGCGGCCGAGATAAGCCGCTGCGCCTTGAAGCGGCTGGGCAGGTGGGCATAGTTGTACAGGGCGATGCGGTCCGGCGACAGCCGGATCACCTGGTCCAGCGTGCGGTCGAAGCTGGCCAGGGTCTGTTTGGGCAGGCCGTAGATCAGGTCGGTGTTGACCGACTGGAATCCCGCCTTGCGGCTGGCGCTCAGGGCCTTCTCCACCATTTCCAGAGGCTGGATGCGGTTGACGGCGGCCTGCACGTCCGGATCGAAGTCCTGCACCCCGAAGCTGGTACGGTTGAAGCCCAGCCCCGCCAGCATGGACAAGGTGGCCTCGTTCACCGTGCGCGGATCGATCTCCACCCCCAGTTCGGCATCCGGCATGAACTCGAAATGCCGGCGCAAGGATTCCATGAGCCCGGTCAGCTCGGCGGCGCTCAGAAAGGTGGGCGTGCCGCCGCCCAGATGCAGTTGCGCCGTCTTGCGGTCGGGACCCAGGCGGCGGGCCACCAGCTCCATTTCCTTGTCCAGGTAGGCCAGATACTGGGCCGCCCGGCCGTGGTCCTGCGTGATGACCTTGTTGCAGGCGCAAAAGTAACAGAGGGACTCGCAGAAAGGCAGGTGAACGTAGACCGACAGGGGCGGGTTCGTGCCGGCCTTGGCGCCGGCGCGGCGCGCCAGATGGCCCAGGTAGGCCTGCTCGTCGAAACTGGAGCGGAAACGGTCGGCCGTGGGGTAAGAGGTGTAGCGAGGCCCGGAATGATCGAAACGCCGGATCAAGGCCTCGGAAATTTCGATGTCCGGAAAAGATACCGTATCCTGGCTAAGGGCCGGAATGCCGCTGTCCATGTCTTGCTCCGATATGGCCTGTTGACGTCAGAAAAAGCCGCTGCGAAACTTGCCGAGACGGCCGGACGCATGCGCGCTATGTTTGGATGCCTTATTGTGGAGCCGGATGCCGGCGTCGATTTTGACCTAGGTCAAGTAAACGGCAAACGGCGGGCGGCCAGCGCCCGATGCGACCAAACGCGCACAGGGCAAGCCGGGCACAAGCTTTCTTAAAGCTGAACGAAACATATCGTACTATTAGGGCTGGATTCACCGATTTCGCTTCAAGCACCCTCGATGTCTTTATTTTTCATACTTGCCCTGCCTTTCGCAGGCAGCATGATCGCTGCCCTGCTGCCGTCGAATGCGCGCAAGCTCGAGGCTTGGCTGGCCGGATTCGTCGCGGTCACCTGCGCCGTTCTGGTTTTCGTCGAGTTCCCCAACGTACTGCATGGCCAGGTCGTCAAGGCGGTGGTGCCGTGGCTGCCCGAACAAGGTGTGGATTTCACCCTGCGAATGGACGGCTATTCGTGGCTGTTCTCCATGATCATCACGACCATGGGCGCGCTCATCGTGCTTTATGCGCGCTATTACCTGTCGCCGCAAGACCCTGTTCCGCGCTTTTTCTCTTTCTTCCTGGCCTTCATGGGCTCCATGCTGGGCGTGGTGCTGTCGGGCAACCTGATCCAGCTCGTGGTGTTCTGGGAACTGACCAGCCTGTCCTCCTTCATGCTGATCGCCTATTGGCATCATAGGTTGGACGCAAGGCGCGGCGCCCGCATGTCGCTGATCATCACCGGCGCGGGCGGGCTGTGCCTGCTGGGCGGCATGCTGATGATGGGCCATGTCGTGGGCAGCTACGATCTGGATGTCGTGCTTTCTTCGGGCGACACCCTGCGCAACCATCCGTGGTACAGCACCATGCTGGTGCTGGTCGCCCTTGGCGCGCTTAGCAAGAGCGCTCAATTCCCCTTCCATATCTGGCTGCCCAACGCCATGGCGGCGCCCACGCCGGTGTCGGCTTATTTGCACTCGGCCACCATGGTCAAGGCCGGCGTCTTCTTGCTGGCGCGATTCTGGCCCGTCATGGCGGGCACCGATGAATGGAGCTGGATCATCGGCGGCGCCGGGCTCTGTTCCCTGGTGCTGGGCGCCTACGCGGCCACCTTCCAGATGGACATGAAGGGCGTGCTGGCCTACTCGACCATCAGCCACCTGGGCCTGATCACGCTGCTGCTGGGCATGAACAGCCGGCTGGCGCTGGTCGCCGCCGTCTTCCACATGATCAACCATGCCACCTTCAAGGCCTCCCTGTTCATGGCGGCCGGCATCGTCGACCACGAAACCGGCACGCGCGACCTGAGCCGCCTGTCCGGCCTGTATCGCAGCATGCCCATCACCGCCACGCTGGCCGTGGTGGCGGCCGCCTCCATGGCGGGCGTGCCCTTGCTCAACGGCTTCATCTCGAAAGAAATGTTCTTCGCCGAAACCGTCTTCGTCAGCGGCAACTGGTTCAGCCGGATCGGCCTGCCCGTCGCCGCCGTCGTCGCCGGCGCGTTCAGCGTGGCCTATTCCTTGCGCTTCGTGATGCAGGTCTTCTTCGGGTCCGCGCCGCGCGACCTGCCGCGCGCGCCGCACGAACCGCCGCTGCGCATGCTGATACCCAGCGCCGTCCTGGTCCTGACCTGCCTGGTCGTGGGCATGCTGCCCAACCTCATCCCCGGGCCCTTCCTGCACAACGCCTCGCTGGCCATACTGGGCGACGCCACGCCGCCCTACGACCTGCGCATCTGGCACGGCTTCAACCTGCCCCTGGCCATGAGCTTCCTGGCCCTGGCCGGCGGCATCTTCCTGCTGTGGCTGCTGCGGCGCCGGCAACGCCTCCACCCGGGCAGGGTGCCCCTGATCTACCGTCTGGACGGTCGCCGCAGCTTCGAAGTTCTGCTGGAAGCGCTGGACACCGCGTCCGCCTTCGTGCTGGACTGGATGCGCTCGCCCCGGCTGCAGCCGCAGTTGCTGCTGGTCGTGCTGCTTACCTTCTTCGTGGCCATGCTGCCCCTGCTGCCGGGCAACTGGCTGGACCCGCAAGTCTCCACGCCCGTCAATCCCTTCTTTGCATTGATGTGGCTGGCGGGCGGCGCCTGCGCCATCGGCGCCGCCCGCCAGGCCAAATACCATCGCCCCGTATCGCTGCTGCTGACGGGCGGCGCGGGCCTGGTCACCGCGCTGACCTTTGCCTGGCTTTCCGCCCCCGACCTGGCTCTGACACAACTGGCGGTCGAAGTCGTGACCATGGTGCTGATCCTGCTGGGCCTGCGCTGGCTGCCGCCGCGCGTGCCCGGCGACGACGAACCGCCGCCGCTGACCAGCACCCTGCGCGCCTACGTGCGCCGCTTCCGCGACCTCGTCATCGCCATCATTGCCGGGGCCGGCTTGTCCATCATCGCCTATGCCGTGCTGACCCGCCACCATCCGCGCGGGATTTCATCCTTCTTCGTCGAGAAATCACTACCGCTGGGCGGCGGGGCCAATGTGGTCAACGTCATCCTGGTCGACTTCCGCGGCTTCGATACCTTCGGCGAAATCACCGTGCTGGGCATCGTGGCCCTGACGGTCTACGCCCTGCTGCGCCGCTTCCGGCCGCCACCCGAAAGCATGACCCTGCCCAAGGCGCGCCAACGCCCATTGCCGACCCAGCGGCTGCTGGACAGCTTCGCCGAACCCGATCCCAAAGCGCCCATACCCGACGGCGTCATGCGCGTGCCCGCCGTGCTGGTGCGCCTGCTGCTGCCCATGGCCGTCCTCATCTCGCTGTACTTCCTGATACGCGGGCACAACCTGCCGGGCGGAGGATTCGTGGGCGGGCTGATCATGGCCACCGCCATCATCCTGCAATACATGGTCGGAGGCGTCATCTGGGTCGAGGCCCGGCCGCGCATCCACCCGCAGTACTGGATCGCCGCCGGCCTGCTGGCGGCCGGCACCGCCGCCATGTCGGTCTGGTGGGCCGCCAAACCCTTCCTGGCCGCCGACAGCCTGGACTTCCTGCTGCCCGTGATCGGCCCCGTCCACCTGTCCACCGTGCTGCTGTTCGACATCGGCGTGTACATGCTGGTGGTCGGCGCCACCGTGCTGATGCTGGTGGCCCTGGCCCACCAATCGCTGCGGCTGTATCGTAAACCGGCGACCGTTCCCGTCAACGAAAAAGGAAGCACCTGAATGGAAATCGTGCTCGCCCTGGCCATAGGCGTGCTTGCCGGATCCGGCATCTGGCTGCTCCTGCGCCCCCGCACCTTCCAGGTCATCATGGGCCTGTCCCTGATCTCCTACGCGGTCAACCTGTTCATCTTCGGCATGGGCCGGGTCACCCTGAACGCGCCCCCCGTCATCAACACCGACTGGGCCGCCGACGCCAGCCACTACGCCGATCCGCTGCCGCAGGCCCTGGTCCTGACGGCCATCGTCATCGGTTTCGCCACCACGGCGCTGTTCCTGGTGGTGCTGCTGGCCTCGCGCGGGCTATCGGACACCGACCACGTCGACGGACGGGAGGCCAGCCCGTGAACGGATGGATGCAGCATCTCCCCATCATGCCGGTGGCCGTGCCGCTGATGTTCGGCGCGGCCATGCTGCTGCTGAACGACACGCAGCGCCATCTCCGGCTTGCCATGGGCTTTCTTTCGATCGCCGCCCAGATCTATTGCGCCATCGTGCTGCTCAGCCTGTCGGCGGGCTATCTGCCCAGCAACTGGCCGGACGGCGTGGGCGTCTACCTGCTGGGCGACTGGCCGGCGCCCTTCGGCATCGTGGCCGTGGTCGACCGCCTGTCCACCGTCATGCTGCTGCTGACCTCGGTGCTGGGCGCCGCCACCTGGATCTACGCCACGGCGCGCTGGGACCGCGCCGGGGTGCATTTCCACCCGCTGTTCCAGTTCCTGCTGATGGGTCTGAACGGCGCCTTCCTTACCGGGGACCTGTTCAATCTGTTCGTCTTCTTCGAGGTCCTGCTGGCCGCCTCCTACGGCCTCATGTTGCACGGATCGGGCAAGGCCAGGGTGGCGGCCGGGCTGCACTACATCGTGGTCAATCTGGCGGCCTCCTTCCTGCTGCTCATCGCGCTGGCCCTCATCTACGGCGTGACAGGCACGCTGAACATGGCCGATCTGGCGGTCAGGGCGGGCCAGCTCAGCGGCCCCGAACGCACACTGTTCGAATCGGGTGCGGCCATCCTGGGCATCGCCTTCCTGATCAAGGCGGCCGCCTGGCCTCTTAATTTCTGGCTGCCGGCCGCCTATGCCCACGCTTGCGCGCCCGTGGGCGCCGTATTCGCCATCATGACCAAGGTCGGCATCTACGCCTTGCTGCGCATAGGCTCGCTGCTCCTGCCCACAGGCGCGCCCGCCGCCTTCGGCGGGGAATGGATGTTCCCCCTGGGCATGGCCACCCTGATCTTCGGCACCGTGGGCATCCTGGCCGCCCCTCAAGCCGAGAGGCAGGCGGGCTACTGCATCATCATGTCATCGGGGACGCTGCTGGCGGCCCTGGGCATGCCCGGCGTCGTGCTTACCGGACCCGCCCTGTTCTACCTGATCAGCTCCGTGCTGGCGCTGGGCGCCCTGTTCATGCTGCTGGAAATGATAGAACGCACCCAGACCTTCGGCGCCGACCTGCTGGCGGTCAGCCTGGAAGCCTTCGACCTGGAAGATCCGGAACCGGCCGACCGATCCGACGACGTGGTGGGGGTCGCCATCCCGGCCGCCATGGCTTTCCTGGGCCTGTCCTTCGTGGCCTGCGCCCTGCTCATCACCGGCCTGCCGCCGCTGTCCGGCTTCGTCGCCAAGTTCTCGCTGCTGTCGGCGGCGCTGCAAACCTCCAGCACCGACACGCCCTCGGTGGCGGCCTGGTCCCTGGTGGCGGCCGTGCTGCTTTCGGGACTGGCCGGCATCATCGCCCTGGGCCGCACCGGCGTGCGCCTGTTCTGGAGCTCCGAGGAAACCATCACGCCGCGCCTGCGCGTGAATGAGGCCGCGCCCGTGGGCGCGCTCATCCTGGCCTGCGTCGCACTGGCATTCTGGGCCGGCCCCGTCATGCATTACATGGGGCAGACGGCCAGCTACCTGGACAGGCCTTCGGCCTACATCGACGCCGTGCTCTCGCAAAATTCCAGCCGCGCCGTCGAGCCGGAGGCCGCCCGATGAAGCGCTACCTGGCCCCCTTTGCCATGCCGCTGCTATTGCTGACGCTGTGGCTGCTGCTGAACGACACGCTGTCCCCGGGCAATATCGCACTGGGCATCCTGCTGGCCGCCCTGCTGAGCTGGGCCTTGGCAGCCTCCCGGCTGCGGCCCCTGCGCTCCTACCCCAAGCATCCGCTGATCATCTTGCGGCTGATCTGGCATGTGGCCGTGGACATCACCTTGTCGAACATCGCCGTGGCCCGCATCGTATGGCTGGGCCGTCGCGCCGACGCCACGCCGGGATTCCTGAAGATCCCGCTGCGCATACGCGACCCGCACGGCCTGGCGGCGCTGGCCTGCATCGTGACCTACACCCCCGGAACCGTCTGGTCGGATTATTCCGAGGCCGACAATCTGCTGACCTTGCATGTGCTCGACCTGAAGGACGAAGCCCAATGGTTCCACACCATACAGCAACGCTATGAACGCCCCCTGATGGAGATCTTCGAATGAACAGCCTAGTCTATTGGGCCGCGACGTTCGCGCTCGGATGCTTCGTAATCGGCCTGGCCCTGGCCAGCCTGCGCCTGCTGCGCGGACCAACGTCGGCCGACCGCGTACTGGCGCTGGACACCATGTACATCAACGGCATGCTCATCCTGCTGGTGCTGGGCCTGCAATTCGGCTCGACCCTGTATTTCGACATCGCCCTGCTCATCAGCCTGTTCGGCTTCGTCGGGTCGGTCGCCATGGCCAAGTTCCTGCTGCGCGGCGAGGTCATCGAACCATGATAGAAGCCCTGCCCGCCTGGGTCGCCATTCCCGTCGCCCTTCTGCTGGTTGTCAGCGGCTTCCTGACGCTGACCGGCTCCCTGGGCCTGCTGCGCCTGCCCACCTTCTATACCCGCATCCATGCGCCCACCCTGGGCAACACCTTGGGCGTGTTCGGCGTGCTGCTGGCTTCCATCCTGCTGTCCTCGACCATGGAGGGACGCTATGTGGTGCATCAGATCCTCATCACGGTCTTTCTGGTGATCACCTCGCCCGTGACGGCCATGTTGCTGATGCGTGCCGCCATCAAGCGCCACACGCCTCCCGCCGGCGAAACCCAGCCTGCCGATACGCAAGACTAGCGCGACGCACTCCGCCTGGCTCTCCAGGCGGGAAATATCCGCTTACAACGCCTCCTGCCAAGCCTTATATACTTTCTTTACAAGGTTCCGCCGCTCAGGCGGGTCCACGTATCGAAAAAAAAAGGAGTACGTACATGACACTTACTCGATCAGCATTGCTTCCCCGCCTTCTGGCGTCCGCAAGCCTGGCCGGCTTATGCTTGGCCGCGCCGCTGGCCATGGCGGCCGACACCGGCACCAGCACGGACATCGAAGCCCGCTACAAGCTGGACGTCCAGCGCTGCAATACGGGGCAAACCAATCAGGACAAGGCGACCTGCCTGCGCGAAGCCGGCGCGGCACGCGACGAGTCGCGCCGCAACCGCCTTACCAACGCCAATCAGTCTTACCAGCAAAACCAGGTATCCCGATGCCAGGCCTTGTCGGCGTCCGAGCGCCAGGACTGCTTGACGCAGATGTCCGGCCAGAACACCAAGGTGGAAGGCAGCATAGGGGCCGGCGGAGTCTTGCGGGAAACGACCATCACGATCCCGGGTACGCCCGTGCCCGCCACAACGCCGGCCCCGGGCCTGACTCCCAATCCACCGGCCACCGTGCCGGCGCCGTCCCTGACACCCACGGCGCCTGCCGCTCCGGGCACCACAGTTACGCCCATGCCCGCACCCGCACGTTAACGCGCAGTTTGCAACCTTTGGTGTGATGCCGCGCCGGCCCCTTGGCCGGCGCGCGGCCTTATAGCTCCATCTGCATGCCCATTTCCACCACGCGATTGGGCGGAATACGATAGAAACGCGTGCTGCGGCTGGCGTTACGCGCCATGAATGCAAAAAGGCGCCTGCGCCAGGCCTGATGGAAAGGCAGCTTGCGCACCACGATCACCGTCTGGCGGGACAGGAAGTAAGAGGTCTGCATGGGATCCAGATTGATCTCCGGATACTCCAGCGCGATCTGCTCCAGGGCCTGCGGCACATTGGGTTCCTGCTTGAACCCCCAGCGCGCCACCGCCTGCCAACTGGTCCGACTCATGCGTTCGATCCGGAAGCGCTCCGAAAACGGAACGTAGGGCACATCCGCGCTTTCCACGGTCAGGAACACGGCCTGCTCGTGCAGAACCTTGTTGTGCTTCAGGTTGTGCAGCAAGGCCGGCGGCACGGTGTTGACGATCATGCTCATGAACACCGCCGTGCCCGGCACCCGCGTGGGCGGGTATTCTTCCAGGGATTCCATAAAGGACTTGAGCGGCTGGTGATCGCCCGACAGGTTGGTGTGTATGGTTTCGCGGCCCTGCTTCCAGGTGACCATCAGCATCAGCAAGGCCCCGCCCACCAGCAGGGGCACCCAGCCGCCGTCGAACAGCTTCAGTGCATTCGAGGAAAACAGCAGCACGTCCAGCAGCAGGAAGCCGCTGACCAGGCTCAGCCAGGCCAGGCGCCGCGCGCCGGTGGTCTGGCCTGGCAGCACCGTGAAAGCCAGCAGCGAGGTCATCAGCATGGTCCCCGTCACGGCGAAGCCGTAAGCGTGGGCCAGGCCGTCGGACGAGCCGAAGGACAGCACCAGAACCAGCACGGCGATGAAAAGCAGCATGTTCACGCGGGGCAGGTAGATTTGCCCTTCTTCTTGCGCGGAGGTGTGCAGGATGATCATGCGCGGCCAGAAGCCCAGTTGCACGGCCTGGCGGGTGACCGAGAACGCGCCGGAGATCACCGACTGCGAGGCAATGATGGTCGCCACCGTGGCCAGGGCGACCAAGGGCACCAGCCCCCAGGCCGGCGCCATCAGGAAAAAGGGGTTCTTGGCCGCGGAGGGGTCGGACAGCAACAGCGCCCCTTGCCCGAAATAGCACAGGACCAGCGCCGGCAGCACCACGCCGAACCAGGCGCGCCGTATGGCGCTGCTGCCGAAATGCCCCATATCGGCGTACAGGGCTTCCGCGCCGGTCAGCGCCAGCACGATGGCGCCCAGCAACAGAAAGGTTTCCCAGGGCGCGTCGCCGATGAAATCCCAGGCCCAGCGAGGATTCAAGGCTTGCAGCACGGCGGGCTCGAGCGCGATACGCCAGGCGCCCAGCACGCCCAGCGTAATGAACCAGAGCAGCATGATGGGGCCGAACAGCTTGCCCATGGTGCCGGTGCCGCGCGACTGCACCGCAAACAGAACGCACAGCACCGCGACGGCGATGGGCACCACCCAATCGTCGAAGCGGTGCGACACGATGCCTATCCCCTCGACGGCGGAAAGGACGGAGATGGCCGGCGTGATCATGCTGTCGCCGTAGAACAGGCAGGCGCCGATCAGGCCCAGGAAAATCAAGCGCCAGCGCTTCTTGCCCGATTTGCCGCGCAGGGCCAGCTCCATCAGGGCCAGGGTGCCGCCCTCGCCCCGGTTGTCCGCCTTCAGGATGAAGGTCACGTATTTGAGCGACACGACGATCATCAGCATCCAGAACAGCAGCGAAAGCAAGCCCAGGATATCCCCGGCATCTTGCGTGGGCATGCGCGATAGCGCGGCCCGCACCGTATACAAGGGGCTGGTGCCGATATCCCCGTAGACCACGCCCAACGCGCCCAGCCAAAGGCCGGAGTGCGAAGACGAATGCGGCGAATAGTGATCCTGTTGTCCGGGCTTCATTCTTGCCTGCTCAGTTTGGCGCCTATCCGGGGCCCCGGAAAAACCACCGTGATCCGCGTGCCGGGAAATTCCGGGCGGCTGGAAAGATTCCACCACGCCCCGTGCGCCCGCGCAATCTCGCGGACGATGGCCAGGCCCAGTCCCGATCCTTCGGCGCTGGCGCGAGAAGAACGATAAAAAGCTTCGAAGACGCGCTCCTTGTCGTCGTGATCTATGCCGGGCCCATTGTCCTCGATGGACAGCGAAGGCGGGTTGGCTCCCACCTGCAGCTTGATGACCGTGGCGCCCACGCCATACCTCAGCGCATTGTCGATCAGATTGCTGAGCAGTTCTTCAAGCAGCAGGGAATCCATATCGACCCATACCGGCTCGTCCGGGGCGACCAGTTGCAACTCCACATGACGGCTGCGCGCCGACGGTATCCATTCCGCCCCGCTCACCCGCACCCATTCGCATAGGTCCGCGCGCACGAAGCTGTCTTGCGGCCGGGTCGAGGAGTCGGCGCGCGCCAGCACCAGCAGTTGCTGTCCCAGACGTATCATGCGGTCGGTAACCGACTTGATCCGCTCCGCCCGCTCCCGCACGTCATCGGGCAGGGACCGCGTCAACATCAATTCCAGCTCCAGCTTCAGGCCGGTCAGCGGCGTGCGTATCTGGTGTGCCGCATGACCTATGAAGCGTTTTTGCGCCTGCATGGAATCGTCCAGACGCAACAGCAGGCCATTGAAATGCATGACCAGGGGGGCGACTTCGGTGGGCAGGCCGGCCACGTCCAGCGGCTGCAAGTCTTCGACGCTGCGCTGGCTGATGTCCTGCGACAGGCGATTGATGGAAGCCAGCCCCGAGCGCACGCCGAAAACCAGCACCCAGGCGAACACCGATATCAGCAATACCTGGCTGATCACCATGGTCCAGAAGATATCGCGCAGTAGCCAGTCTTCCATGGCCATCTTGCGCGTCATGACCCAGGTGGCGCTAAGGTCGAGAACGATCAGCACGGCCACGGCGGGGAACAGCCGCAGGACCAGATGGCGTGCCAGGGAACCCGACGGCATCCATGCCGTCCAGAATCTACGCAGCACTTTCCACGTCTAGAAGGTAGCCGAAGCCGCGCACCGTCTGTATGCCCGCGCCGGTGCCTTCCAGCCTTTTGCGCAAGCGGTACACATAGACTTCGACCGCGTTCTCGCTGAAGTCGGCGTCCCAGGCCGAAAGCGAATTGACGATCTGCCGCTTGGTGACCACGCGCCCGGCACGCGCCATGAGCATTTCCAGCACGGACAGCTCGCGCACCGACAGCGACAGGCGTTCGCCGTTGACGCGCACCTCGCGGCCGACGGAATCGAACAGCAAGGGCCCGGCTTCGATGAAGGGCTGGGCCTGGCCCGCGCGACGACGGCCGAAAGCGCGCACGCGCGCGGCCAGCTCGGCCAGTTCGAAAGGTTTGGTGACGTAGTCGTCGGCACCGGCGTCCAGCCCGGCAACCCGGTCTTCCACACCGTCGCGCGCAGTCAGGATAAGGACGGGAACCTGTTCGTTGCCGGCGCGCAGCTTGCGCAGGATGTCCAGGCCGCTTTGCCCCGGCAGGTTCAGGTCGAGCAGCAGCAAGTCGTAGCTTTGCCCGGCTATGGCGCCCATTGCCTGGTCGCCGTCGGTCAGCCAGTCGACCGCATACCCCTGTTCAACCAGGAATTCCTGAAGGGCATGTCCAAGAGTAGTGTCGTCTTCGATAACTAGAACTCGCATAATGTAATTCTATATCGAAGCTGGCCCAATTGTTGCAGTCCGGCGCCATACCGGGCGCCACGGTTACAACCCTGACGGCTGACTGATTCCATGCCGGCGCGGGCCGCCCCCTTCTCCCCCGGGTTTATTGGGCGGGCGCCGCCGCGGCTTGCGGGGTACCGCCGACAGCAGCGCCGCCGTCGGAGCCGGGGCGCGTAATGAAACCCAGGCGCTTCAGGCCCGCCGCCCGGGCGCTGCTCATGACCTGGGCCAGGACCTCGTAGCGCGTATTCAGGTCGGCACGGATGCGCAATTCCGGCTGCGGATCCGCCGCCGATTCCGCCGCCAGCTTCTGCGTCAATTGCTCGGCGCTGACCGCCACCTCGTTCCAGTACAACTGGCCCTGCGCGTCCACGGCCAGATCGATGACCTTGGGCTCCTGCTCGACGGGACGGGAACTGGCCTGCGGGATATTGATCTTGATCGAATGGCTGAGCAGGGGCGCGGTGATGATGAAAATCACCAGCAGGACCAGCATCACGTCGATCAGGGGCACCATATTGATCTCGGAGACCGTATGGCTGGCCCCCTTGCCGTTGTCAAAGCTGCCGAATGCCATTATTCACCCTTGGCCTTGGCCGCGAGCGTCACGCGGCGCACCTTGCCGGTGGACTCGTAGGCCTGCTGGCCGGTCGAAAGAAAGGTATACAGGTCGTGGGCGAAGGCATCCAGGCGCGCCAGGTAGACGCGGTTGCCCCGCACAAAACCGTTGTAAGCCAATACGGCGGGAATGGCCACCGCCAGCCCCAGGCCGGTCATGATCAAGGCTTCGCCCACCGGGCCGGCAATGCGATTGACGGTTACACCGTCCGACAGCGCAATGCCGATCAAGGCATGGTACACGCCCCAGACCGTGCCGAACAGGCCCACGAAAGGCGCCGTTGACCCGATCGAAGCCAGGACAGTCAGGCCGTTCTCCAGCTTGGCGGTTTCCTCGTCGATGACCTTGCGGATGGTCCGCGTCACGAACGCGCCCGTGGACCCCTTCTCTTCCAGCTTCAGGGCACCGTACTTTGCATGATGGTTGCTGGCGTGGATGGCATGGCTGGTCAGGTGCGCGAAGGGTTCGCTTGCGCCGTGCGTGGCGATTTCGTTTTCCACCTGCTCCAGCGAGCTGGCCGCCCAGAACTCGTTCAGGAATTTTTTCGAGCGATTGCTGATGCGCCAATTCACGAAGCACTTGACGAAGATCAGGTACCAGCTTGCCAGCGACATCAGCACCAGGATGCCGAACAGCGATTTGCCGACCAGGTCGCTTTGCGAAACAAAGTGCAGCATGCCGCCCCCTTGGGCAAGGTCGGCCGTCGACGCGGCGGCAGCGGCGCCCGCGCCCGACTGCACGGCGGGAGCCGCCTCGCCAAGCTGCGCCAGCACGTGCATTGCGCTATTTATTAGATCGAACATTCGTTGCGTCCTATAAAACGAAATCAAAAGGTATATCGGCCAAGGCCTGGTATGCAATGCCGTTTTCTGTATAAGGCTTGAAGCGCGCCGACCGGGCCGCCTTCAAGGCCGCCTCGTCCAGCCGTTCATGGCCCGAAGACGAGCGCAGCGTCACATTCACTACGCTGCCCTGGGGCGAAATCAGCACGCGCACCACGACACGCCCCTGCTCGCCGCGCCTCTCCGAAATTCGCGGGTACACGGGGCTGGGTCGCTTGCCCAGATAGTCCACCTTGCCGATCAGGCGCGGTCTATCCGGGTCCACCGGCGCCTTGGGCGCCTTGGGTACGGCCGCCTGCACAGCGGGCGCCGCGGGCACTATTGCAGGCGCGGGCTTGACCACCGGCTTGGGTTTGGGCGCAGGCTTGGGCTTAGGTTTAGGCTTGGGTTTTGGTTCCGGCTTCGGTTCGGGCTTGGGCACGGGTTTAGGCTTCGGGGGCGGCTCGGGAGTGATGCTTTCCGGTTCCGGCTCCTCGACCACCGGCTCGGGCTCGGGTTCCGGCTGGACCACGGGTTCAGGCTCAGGGATGACCTCGGGTTCGGGTTCAGGCTCTGGTATGGGCTCGGGTTCGGGCTCCGGTGGGGGCGGTTCCGGTTCGGGCTCGGGTTCCGGTACGACCTCTTCCACAGGCTCGACGACGGGGGCCGCCTCGACCACCTCGTCGGCGATTTCCACAAAACGCACTTCAACCGTTTCCGGCATGTCGATCTCGGGCTTGGGCGGCGGCGCGGACAATATCGCGCCCAATACCGCAAGATGCAGGCCCACCGCGGCGGCAGCCCCCACCGTCTTGATCAACGCGGGACGAAACTTCGGTTGAACACGAAAACGCGACATGTATCCGGGAAATCAAAAAGTTGTACAGCGTCAGTATCGTGCACAAACGGCTGTGTTTCAGATAAGGATAGAATATTAACAATAATGCGAACTATTCGCAATAAGAATCATGACGCTACAGACACCACGGACGGCACGATACATATCCATGCAATCCACATCGGCAAATGCTAAATCAACGACAGCCCAGCCACGAAAATAAAAAAGCCGCTTAAAAAATTAAGCGGCTTTTCGATTTGCAGTTTTAGTGGTGGGTGCTGACGGGTTCGAACCGCCGACCTACGCCTTGTAAGGGATTCGCAGATGCTTACCAAACAAGACGTTACAATCCCTACCCACCACATCTACCAACCACATCAAGCTGCCGTGCAAAAAAGTCTATCACGGCGCAAAACTTTTTATGCTAAAAATACTGTTCATAAAACCAGTATTTAGCATCATGAAGCCGCCCCTCACCATCGATCAGCTCCGCGTCATCCAAGAACGCAATCTGAAGTACCACGACGCGATGACGCTGCTGCGCGAAATTCGCCGGCTGCGGGAGCTTGTCGTGCTGACATCCAGACTACTGCCCCGCTGGGGTATGGCGGACATCCAGACGGCGGATATGGTTGAGCAGCTATCCAACAGGCTAGAAATCGAGCCGTGCGTAGCCGAGGATGAATTTGAGCGGCTACAGGCCGGCCGGGATGAAATCGCCCGTGGCCGCAACGCGAGGCCAAGAGGCCCCAGTTACGGAGTGTGAGTCGATACAGGGTAAGTACCTAGAAAAACACTTATTGACAGTACCATTTAAATGGTACTAAACTAGAGTCATTGTTAAGAAGCACTGAGTCCTGGCAGTTTTCCAGGCGTTCCACAAGGAGCAACATCATGGCAACATTCAGCACCTGGACCCACCCCGCCAACGGCACAGTTCGTGTTTATATCTCCGGCCTGGCCGGCCAGCGCGGCGCGAAAGTATGGGTCGAAGCTCAAGCGGCCGATCAGTTCGGTTTCGAGTACTCAATCAATGCCCGCGTTCCTGAGGGCGTGCACACCAACAAAAACGACCTGATCAACGACGCCGAGCAAGAAATCTTCAAGACCGCCCAGGCCCGCGTCAAAGAGTTCTCTGCTGTCGTAGCGCTGGCAAAATAAAGGGGCCTGACATGATCACTATCACCCAATCGAACCGTATCGAAATCGACGGTAAGTTCACGGGCCTGTATGTCACTCAGAAGCGGGAAGGCACGGTCGTCTACAGTGCAGACCACGGCGGCGCAAATTACAAAGAGCACAAGATGCCCCATGTCCGCTACTCGACGGCCCATGACGCGCCGGCGAGCGGTGCCGCTGGGCGCTCCCAGTTCGAGGCTGACGTGCGCAGCTTGCTGGAGTCGCTGTCGTGACAACCTACACAATCCCCGAATCCCTGGCCAGCGCGTACAAAGGCGCGGGCTGGGCCCTGGCGGCCGTGCTTGATGGGCGAGTCGTGGCCCTACGCTACATTCAAGCAGCGGCGCCGTCCATCGCTGACCAGCTCGACGGCCAGCATGCCGAGTTTTTTATGAAGCAGTGGCTCGACACGGCGGAGGCGCGCGTCATCGTGCGTGAGTTACAGGCGCTGGGGAAAATTTCAGTGGGGATCTGCTCGAACAGGGAGTTTATAGAGCTATGACCGACGGCCAGTTTGACCTGCTTTCTGAGCTTCTGCGAATGACAAGCCAGCCGATTCTCACGGCCTCCAGGCTAGTGCTGGTCAACGGAGAGCGCCAGGTCGACGCAGCCCGCGAAGCAGGCTGTAAATCGAATCATCTGGCCCGGGCTGTCGTGCAGCTCCGTGAAGCACACGAGAAGCTGCAAAAAGCGTACGGCTAGCCGTTCGTCAAGGCAGCGAATCGTGGATGCGTTCGCACGCGAGCCCGGCTATTCGGAGATCGTCAGCGTATCGGCCAATGTCTCCACCAGCTGCGCCCATCCCGCTGAGCAGCCCGATGAGCAGATCGAGGGTATCGGCACCTGACTGACCCTGGCTTCCGCCGGCAGCGGCGGAATCTCCGGCACGACGTTGTAAGAAGGCAAGCTGGCTGCGCAGCCGGTCAGCAGCAGCACGGGCACGATCAGCATCAGCAGCCGCGGCAGCGGCCTGTTCCTTGGCATCATGAATAACCCCTTCTCTTTTGGCCCAACGGGCCTGTTCTGTTTTTCTAGCCAGTTGCGTCGCGTCGGCCAGCTTCGTGGCCTGGTCGCGCTCGATCCCAGTGACGTCTGCATCCCAGCGCCAGCCCTGGACTTTCCATGCGACGCCACCAGCCAAAACGCCGGCGATGGCTGCGGCGGCCGCATAACCCTTCCAGCCAGCCAGGGCCCGCACGGCGGCGATCATTCCGCACCCCACTCTGGCAGATCGACAGTCTGCCCGGCCAGCGCATGCGTACAGTCGCCCAGGAACTGGATACGGCCGTCCCTGACAAATGAATGGCAAACACGCTCAGTGCGCCACTCTTTAAAGTCGTCGTCGGCGTCAGGGTTGGCCGGGTATGTGACCTTTACGCTGGGCGTAAATGTGGGCTTTTCGGGATTGCCGTTGTAGTCCCACCGTGGGCCGGGCCCTGAGCCGATAGCGATGCTGTGGTAGTCATCGCACCCAGGGCAAAGAAACGTGAGGCGCTGCCCGCCGTGCCCATCGTCGGAGCTGCGCAGAACGCTCGATAGTCGGCTCATGGCTCCACCCATAGGTACGGTTGCGTGCGGCCCAGCACCAGCTTGGCCTGCACTTTCGCCGCGGCTTCCTGCTTTTCGATGTCGTGGTCCCGGTCCAAGTCCAGCCCTGCGTTCTGCCGGTAGGTTGTCGGGTGCGTGCCTTTCCTCCACAGGACATGGCTCTCCGGCTTGCCGATGGCCGCCGGCCAAAGGATAGCCATGTAGACGTCGGACAGCGTCTTTAGACGCCCCTGGTAAGGTTTGAAGTACATCCGCACATAGTCAAGCTGCTCGACGGCCGACATCTTGGACAGCGCCTCGACGGTCGTGCCCAGGCCTATGGCCGTCTTCGGCATGAACTGGATAAGCCCGGTGGCGCCGCTCCCGGCCATGTTCTTAATATCTGGCCGGAACGTCTCGGCCGACTCCCATGCAATGCACGCCATTAGGTAATCAGGCTCGATGCCGAGGGCCGCGCAGATTTTGAATACAACATCGCGGAACTCGGCGCTGACCTTGTTGCCCCAGGCGAGTGTGCGGCGAGGCTTGGCCGGAATCTCTAGAACCGTCTCGTTCTTCATCGGCGCCAGCAATACCCTGATGAATGCCAATATGGTCTTGAGCATTATTGACCCCCAGCGCGCAGCTTGTGAATCTCGTTCATCACTTCGGCAATGTCGGCCTGCCGCCGTTTGTCGAAGAAGTTGAAGCACCAGCGCACAATGGCCCACGCCGGCAGCCCGCAGGCGAACACCAGGCCGAGCATCGCGACTAGGCCCAGGGCTGACTCAGCCCACCCTTGCAAGCCAAAATGCATGATGACGGCCGCGCCGCCCGAGATCGAGCCGATCACCGTTGACATGATGCCCACGACCCATTCGGACTGTGTGCGCGGTTTAAGCAGGCACATCACAACGATGGTGGCCAAGCCCGCGCCGATGGCTCCAATCCCCGCCAGGCCCCCTATCGCTTTCCAAGCAAACAAGCCTGCTGCTGACGTTCCCGTGCTCGTTGGTTCCATTGCATTCCTTTGGACAATAAAAAAGCCCTCTCCCGAGGGCTGGTAGACGAAATGAGGCTCTCTAGTCCGCTTGGCACGCTATGGCTCTCAGACCCTCAAGCGTGATGTCTGGTGCATCACATTGCTCTGTAATATCACGCAGCAACTGCTTCTTGGCCACGATGACCAAAGTGTCAGATCCCGTTTCTATCGCCCGCTGAAACTCTATGTCTAAAGCGGTAAGCAGCGACACACGTTCCGCACGCAGCTGCTCTTTGCGAATCTCACGCGCCTTATCAATGTTGACTGTTATGAAGCTCATTCTGCATACTCCCAGGCATCACGAAACAGTAATTCTTCAGGAATATCAGTGACGTCAATAATCTGATAAGGCTTCCCCGCCGGAACGTCCTTCTCAGCAATCTGCTCAATCGTCAGGCCACATTCAGCGGGGACGATGACGGCGACGCCGCCGCCGTCGGTTGGATAAATTATTCGTTGATTCATGAAAGACTCCTATCCGAAAACCGAAACTTCTATGATCGGGGCATCAGCAAATGCACCGGCCGAATTTAAAACCCATAGATCGGCACTAGAGCTATTAACTGGGAACCCGTAGTATTTATTGCCAGTCCCGCCTTCAGTTGTGCCACACACCACAACAGCAAAGTTTGCGTTCGGCAGAGGGGCGGTAAAGTTCAATCGATATTGCCCGGTCCCCAGATACGTTATCGAACTGATGTTTCCCGAACCGCGAAGCGATACGGTACCCGTTCCCGCGACATTTGCCCAAGCTCGGCAAGCGAATATAGGAGCGCTCCCGCTGGCGTTGAGTGCGCGCTTCGCGCCAGGGTTGTTCGCAGTGCATAGTTCGTCAATTGCAGCTTGCACGTTCTCCGCAGCTAACCCGCTTGCGGTTTTGTCGTAGGTGACGATAGATGCCGCAATAGATGGTCTGTATGCCGATGTTTTCCATGTGTACGGTCCCTTGCCGATTACATGTATGTCACCCACATCCGCAGTCGGAATTTCGGCTTCCAAGTACATCGGCAGGTGGGCCTTGAATAGCCGCCCCTCGACGACCCAAGCCGTATTCGCATCGTTCCGGCGTTTCCATACGCCCTGGGCAGGGTGTCCCCAAACGGCGCCTGGCCAGGCCCGTGCCGCCGGGTCATCGTTTCCGTAAAAATCTGTCGCGATGGTCCGCAGCGCGGCATTGATTTTTGTGACCAAGTCCGCCCCCGATAGGGGTGGCGTCGTCGGCAGTTGGGTATCTTCTTGCATATCAATTGCCCATAAAAAAAGCCCCGACGAATCGGGGCGGTACGTTAACGCGGGTCACCAGCCTTGGCTAGTCCAGTTGATGACGCCCTCTTTGGGCGTCGTGTTGTTGAAAATCTGCACATCAAAGCCGGTTCGGTCGGCATTGCTGATCTTGGGCCAGTCGCCGTTAATCGCGTCGTATGCCGTCACCAGCACCGCCGGCTTGTCAGTATGAAAATGCCGGGCGTAGTCGATTCGCATGCCGCCGGCGGGAATAACGATTTCCGTTCCGGTCTGCACCAGGTCGTCCACGTCGAGAATCCATTTGAATTTCGTGACGAACGGAATAATGAGCGGATCGGAGGTCTCGAGCAGCAGGCGAACGTCGAAGTAGCGCGCATTGATGAGGCCCGGCACAAAGTTTCGCCACTCCGTCCACGCCCCTTCTTCTTGCGCATGCCGTATTTGTGGCGTCACTTTGATCTTGCGCATGTCCGAGCCGTTCAGAACGTCGGCAATGGCGAAGATATCGGGAGCGCCCAGAATGTCGGCGGTCAGGTTCCGGGCCTGGACGGCAATTTCGAAGTCGATCCGCACCGGCGACACATAGCCGACATCGACCTGATCCTCGGCCGCGTTGGTGTAGATGCCGCTCGCCGCCGGGCCACCCATCCACAGCACATCTTGCTCGGCAAAGATATCGGGAGAGTCGAAAACATCGCCCTGAGGCGCAAGTGTGAGCATGCCCTCATACACCATGGCGCCGCCCGATACCGTCCCGGTCCAGTCTGGCGCTTCGTCCTGCTGGATGATGACGTTTCGCACAAGCGACGCCCCGGCAATGAGCAGGCTATCAGGCTCCCCATATCTCACAGTGCCGCGAAACGCGAATCGGGCAGCGACCCAATACAAGCCATTGCCAACGGCCAGGAACTCGGGCATGGGTGTCACCCCAACCGGGCGCGCGTTGTCCCAGGTGTCGCCAATGCGAACCTCGTATTCGGGCTGGCGAATATCAACAACCCGGTCCCAGACCAACACGGTCAACCCATCGCGAAACACGTTTGTCAGGCCCGTGAGCGTTGGCAGCGGAGCGGTCAGGCCCTGGACGGTGTATGTCTGCGTCGACGGTGTTCCGGTACCGCGCTCAGACTTTGGCGTGACCGTCACGCTCACGATGTCGCCCGTTTGCGCTTGAATCGTCATGTTTCGTGCGTCAACCATCGCGGCCGGCTGGGCCTGGCCGTTGATGCTGACCTGCACCTGCACGGGCATGGCAATCGAGAGCGCCCAGGCAATCTGCACATTGCTGATGTCGGCTACGACATTGACGATGGATTCCGCGAACGTGATGCCGAACACAAAGCCTGTCAGGTAGGCGCCGTCGCGTGGCGGGACATGCTCGTAAGGATTGTTTTCGCTTGCGTAGTAGCCGGGGTCGTCGTCGACGGCCTGAAATCGAACGCCATCTTCGGTCGGCTCGACATCAGTGATCTTGAAGCGCCGGCCAGGGGTTTGCATGGGATCGAAGAACCATGCCCAGTCCATAGGCTCAATACCTTCGTAGCCCTCGTCTCCCGGCAAAGGGAAGTCGCTCATGTCGCTTGTGATCGTCAGAACATCAACATCGCCCACTTCGGACACGACCGAAACCGACTTCATTTGGTTTTCCGGGCCTCGCAATAACAGCGTTCCCGAGCCTCCCGATGGGACGCTTTGGGTTAGCGTGATCGCGCTTCCTGATCGATTCAAAAGTCGTCCAGAGAACCCCCACACTGTCAGGTCATGGCTGATCTGTACGACATCCCCACGCCCCGCAATCCAGCCTTCGATGTCGGTTTCCCACGATACGCGCCGGCGGTGCCAGACCTGAGAAGCCGCGATCAGGTTGGCATCCCTGCCAGCCATGGAGGCCCGTGTGCAGCCATCGAGATCGAGTTGAATGGGGTTCATGCGAGTGGTCGCGCCAGGCACGGGCACGCGCACCTCGTCCATTTCATAGTTCTTGTCTTCGTTAACGAAATTCAGAACTACCTCGTCGACGTTGCCCTCGCTGATGTAGTCGACCTTGAACGTCCCTGCTTTGATGTTAAATGGGCCGAACATTGCCGTAACAGGCAGGTCGGCCGCATCCCAAACTACGCCAAGCTTTCCGGTCTGCCAAGTTGGCGAAGCCCGGCCGGCCCTGGCGATGGTCTGCGAGACATCGGCGACCGAGGATTTTCGATCCAGCACATAATCAAACGTCAGCTCTTTAAGATCGCACCATGCTGCCCATGCCTTGTGGGCGTCATAGTCGATCTGGTCATTGTCCAGCCCGCCGCCGTACACCCGTTCGCCGCTTGGCGCTCGCTTTCCATACGCAAAATGCAGATGCCACCAAGCCGGATTTCGCGTGTGCTGTTTGACCCAATCCGAGCCGTTCCAGACCATGCACGAGGCTTTGGCGATAGCCGAGAATTCGTCAACAGCGCCGTTAAGCTGATTCGTTGCTTTAATGCGAAGCGCGACCCGAAGCTGTCCGGTGTAGTCGGCCTCATCGGGCTGGTAGCAAAGAATCTGGCTGACCGCGAATTCGTTCGAGTTGCGCGAGTCTTTAATGTCGCCGCTCGTTTTCAGAACGCGGACTTCGTATTGACCCTTCGCAACGGACACACCAACGGTTTTCCGGGTCGGTTCCTGCCGTGCACCCGTCATCCGCACGCCTGGCGTCGATGATGTTGAGAGATAGGGGTCCGGCGCGCGACCTTGCCACGGCTGGCCCAGGGCATGCGGGTGCGGTACCCATCGCCAGTACAGGTCCGGCGTGCGAGTCATCACACAGTACTCGCCGGAGCAGTCTTGGTATGACGAGCCCGGAACAGTCTCCCACTCGTAGTGCTCGCTCGGATTTGTTGAACCAGCGCCGACTTGGACACCATTTGCATCTTGCAGCGACCAGTAATGGCTCGCATACACGGCATCCGACAGAATGCCGATATCGGACCATGCCCCGGTGCCCACCTGGCGGTACTGAATTCGCGCATCGACCGATCGTCCGCTGATGCTGCCATCGTCGTTCACGCTGTAGAGCTGCGCGGCGAGCTCGAACGAAATGTAGGTCGTATCAAGCGGGGTCGTGCGCTGTATCCAGCCGTCTGCGTTATTGACGACGAAGCCTTGAAGCGTGTCCACATTCCCCGGGAACATCGAGAGCTTGCCGTCCAGGCCCGACACCTCAATCTGCACGCCTTGGTAGTTCGAGATTGGCGTATCACCGATCTTGAAATCCGAAAGCTCAACACTGCCTGCTTGCAGTCCGAAGTGGAAAACCTGATTCAGATACTGATCGTCGCCGACGTATTCGGTCCAGTATTTCGCGCCGTAATCGGGCACCACTTTGTGCTTGCCAAATATGACCGACATGGGCTCCCACGTGCGCGATCGGTTACGCCCGCCCGATATGGAGTAGGTGGGGCTGGACTCGTACTTCGATCCTGTGCCGAGTTGCGCCGCTGTTGGCTTGGGCGTAGGCAGGAGCGCAGTGATTAGTAGAGAGCCGCCGATCATGATGGCGGCGGAGGCGAGCCCCACCGACATGCCGGTAGCCCCGGCAAGCATTGACCCCAGCCCGGCGAATGAGCCGACCCCGGAGGTGGCGACAACCAGAGCAACCAGCGCTACAGTTCGCAACACCTTATTGCCGTCACCGCCGCCACCGCCGATCAGGCGGGCGCGAATAACGATCTGATCGCCGGTGCGCGGAATGAGTTGGCGCCACAGCGCGTCCGGCACGCGGTGCCCGTTGTGCCACACGGCGACAGGCCCGCGCGGCACGATAACGCCGGTGCGCTTGATGTAGGCGCCCAGCGTTTCGCGATCACGGAAGGCATCGACAACCGTTACGCGGCCATCGCCCACCAGAGCATGAGGATGGACAATAAGGGGTGGATTCGCTACAGCCATTGGTAGTAGCCCTCGACCTTGTAGTCCATTCGCGTCATATCGCGCAGGCGCTGAAGCGTCACGTGCTGAAACGACTGGTTGGCGTGAAGGACATACCACTCATTCGCAACCCAGCACATAATTCCGATGTGGCAACTGTGGCCGCGCCCGATCAACAAGACGGGCTGGCCGTCGATTGGCGCGTCAACACAAACCGCGTAGTCATCCTTCAGCTCATCGATCTGCTTGGCCTGTGCGCGTATCGTGGCGGCATGCGAAACGGGCAAAGCGATATCCCTGCCAAGCACATCCTTGGCCACACGGACGGCCAACACCGCACAATCGGCAACCTCGGGGATGTACGGCTCGCCGATATATTTTTCAGACCAATGCATTTGCAGCGCCCATAAAAAAGGCCCTGCGATTAAGCAGAGCCGGAAATGAAGAAGCCCGCCAAAACTAGAAGTAATGGCGGGCGGGTGGTATGTTACGAGTTCCTACACCTGTAACTTACCGGGAGAAAGCTATGTCTGAAATTGAGCCATCCAAACTGCAAAAACTGCTTGAGATAAAGAGGAACGATCTTACGAGCTTTGAGTACGGGACTTTGGCAGCGCTGGCGTGCTTAAAAGCAGCCATACAGGACGAGCCAGACAATCGCATAAAAACATTAGAGACGGCGGCCAAGTATTTCTTAGCCCGCGAAAACGTCGGCGAAGATCCCGAGAAATTCAAGCTCCCGCTGCGAATGATTCAGGCTGATCGGAGCGGCTTGCAGGATCGGAGTTAAAAGAGTTCGCTTGCGCTTCGGTTTTTGCACTTCGCGGCGCAAGCTCATTGCGAAGAATGTCAATAACGGCGAACCCATCGTTCGACTCAAGAGCCTCAGTCAGCCTCTGGGATGACGGCCTTTCGTCAATAGCGCCCGTCCCAATAAGCGCGCCATTGAAAATCGTTAAGCCAAGCCGATCAGCGAGGCCGTTAATGAGCTTTTTGTGCTCTTCTATTTTCCCTTCAATCTCTATGATGCGACTATCAATACCGCTGATTCTCTTGATCGTTCTATCGTTCCATCCACATTGCCAATCGCCGCCTTTGTGGAGGATTTCGTTTTGTATTCTTTGGTCCCGAATTACCGGAGACAGAAAGAATCTCAGGATTCTGAGATACATCCGCTTAAACATATCGCTCTCCTTAAATAAACACCGTACCGGGAAGGCGACTCATTGAATCGCCGACCCGCTACGTAGTAGCCCACGCCATAGCAAACCTCACCAGACCCAGCCTGACCGTGCCAGACCTCAGCCGACCCCGCCATGCCTTAGCTCGCCACATCGAATGATGCTATTCGCATCGCAATAGCCTCTCAATGAAAAGCTATTACGCTGTTGACAGCCCATACCTTGCCCGGCCTTGCCTTGCCCCGCCGTAGCTCACCAAACCAGGGCCTACCGAATGATGCTCTCGCATCGCTTAACGCCCTGTTTCCAAGGCGCTAGACGCTGCCGCATCTACCGCAAAGCCTTCCGCGTCATGCCGGCCAGCGCAGACAGCTTTGTCGTGGCGTCCGTGTTGGCCCGCCGCTGCTCGTCCGTCAATTCCGTATGCCGCAGGTTTCGCAGCTTGTTTCCAGCCTGCCGAAATACCCGCCGCGCCCCTTGTTCAAATTCAGCCACGGCAACGCCAGTCTGCTCAGCGGGTGGAAGCCAGCGATACCCCTCGCCCCTGACTGATTGCAAGCAAACTTGGTGCTCTTTCAAGAGAAAATCCTTGAAAGCTTCAATGTTGCCCAACCAAATAAACTGCCTGGCTCGAAACTCGCCTGCTGTCAGTCGTTGCGAATCTGCCGCGCTCGGAATCTCGAAGCGATCCTCAAGCCATGACAAACTGACGATATCGCCGTACTTGAACTCCCTCAAAAAATCCTGCGTCGCCTGCTTCCAGCTCGGGAGAATAGTGACCTCACTCATAGGACACCCCGAACCGTCCGAAACGCGGGCGATACTCGCAAGTCCCAATCAGCGCGCCGGCATCCTCGATAGCCTTCTTGGCCTCGTTGATGTTCAGCACATCGGTATTGATTGCTACTTCCACTTCCGTGGCCCAGTCACGGAAGACAGGCCGGTACCGCATGATCTTTGCAGTACCAACCTTAACGCCTCGGCAATCCACAAATTGCGGCGCTTCCCATAGCTTCTCGGGGGTTTTTGGCCCATCGAATAGCAGCTTGGGCTTGTCTGTCACAACAAGAGCGCCCCGCTTCCAATGCGTTCCGAGCCGCGAAAGCTTTGCGCCAGCTAGGAATGTTGCATCCAGATTGGCCCCTGGCACATAGAAGCCGTCCGCCTCAGTCCAGTAGCAACCGCCTATGAATTCCGACCGGGCGATTGCCTCATGCATCTCGTCGGATTTTTTCCGAACCGACGTAAGCTCCTTGTGCGCCTTGGTCGCCGGGTGCAGCGGATTGGCGAATGTGTCCGCATGCATCATCAGGGGGCTTGTTCCTACAATTTTCAGCTTTAAAAGCTCCATGATTAAGCCCTCCGTTCTGCGTAAGGCCCTGAGGCCATCGGCTCAGTAAGCATCCCAGGCGGAACGTCCATCTGCTGCCCATCTTTAGCCAGCCTCCGCGCCAGCACGATAAGCCCGAGCGGCGTAATCCTAACTTGCTCGCTTAAACGCTCTTCGCCTGTGTGAATATCCCGAATCGGCGTTTGCTTCAGGTATAAATGCCCGGCCTTTACCTTTTCGGCATAGCCCAGCAAGGATTTATGCCCTGATCTGCGATACACCCAATCGTTCTGTTGTAGCCACAGAACAAACTTTCGCTCCGGGACTCGCAGCGTGTTGGCGGCCTCGCGAATGGTGATGCTGCCCTCGGCGTCAGCGATCCGGCCATGGACCTCGACCTTCGGGGCCTGCTCCTGCACTTTTTCCTCCAAGGCTATAACCTTTTCGCTATATCCAAGCAAGGCTTGGCGCAGCGCTGCCGGGTCGTTCAGCATTTCCATGGGGTCGCGTTTGGCAAGCCGTGACTCCAGCATCTGCCAGCGATCCACAAGCCGTGCCGTGAACTCAGGCGAGAGTTGGGCGACGACAATAATGCTGTCGCGCTTGCCCTGTTCGCCGGTGAACTGGTAAACGCTGACGGTTTCTTCGCGCCGTTCTCGCTGAATTTTGACTTCCACCAACGGTGGGAGTGAGATAACCCCTTGATTAGCCAGCCTTTCTATCGTTCTCTTCACGCTGTCATGCCGAGACTCAACCAGATCAGCAATTTCCTGGCTACTCATGGATGCAGCGCTCATGATGGCAATCTCGCTCATGCCGTCACCTCGCTCTCTCCAACGAAGTCGGCGCAAGCGGCTTCGATACGCCCTTCCATTTCCATAATGGCATTGACAATCGCCTCTTCCTTGTCATTTGGAAGCAGGCTCAGGCCGGGGATGTTGACGACATCAAGCAGTGCCTTTGCGGCTTCGACCGTCTGACGGTAGCTCTCTCGCATCGATTCAATGCCGTACCCTGGCCGCTGGCCATCGTCGCCCGATTGCATCACCTCACGCTGCAAAAATGCATTCCCCTGGCGACCGGCGACCTCGACCATCTCGCCGTAAAAATCAATCTTCCGGACCAAGGCCTTAGCCACTACCCCGTAGAACGATTTCTTATCAGATAGGGAGCGATAAATGCAGCCCATCATGCCCCGAAGGTCGTATAGAAACGCCCGGAACTCACCTTTAGAGCAGGTTTTTCCATGCATCTTGGCGATCTCTTTGATTACCCAGTCCATCGCCCATGCTGCATCTGAGTCTCGCTGTTTGCCAGACTCAAAAGGCGACGCCACCTCATCGCGGCAAAGAGTGCTTGCCAGGTACCGCAGGTCATTGATGGCGATATTGACCGCCACCTCATACCCCGATTGCTGGTCTTTGGCGGCGTCACGCATCGCTTTCGCGCGGCTGGCGCTGCTGCTGGCGGCCTTCTTGTTGCCGCCCTGCTGCAATTCTTCGGGAATGGCTGGCGGAATGCCTTGCCCTTTAACGGGCGTTTGCTGTAAACTCGTCATATCAGTTTTCCTTTATTCCGTAAGGGGTTACTGCTTCAACGCATCAGAGGTTGCCGCCTCTGGTGCGTTTTCTTTTGCCTGATCAATTTTTCGCGCTTGCGATACAACCCGATCCAGGACATAGGTCATTGACCTTTCCTCCTGCTTCGCCCTCCCCTCCAACCATTTGTGGTTTTCCGGTGTAAGGCGAGTCATAAAGCCTATTCGCCTCATGCTACTGCCCTCCTTTTTAAATGTGCGCTTTCACCAAGCACGGTGCTATTAAAGCACATTGCTTGGTTGTGTGCAAGCACCGTGATAGGTTAAATTCACTCCATGGCTAGAACAGACCCCCAGGTAAACTTCCGCATGCCTCAGAATTTGAGGGACATGCTCGAAGACGCCGCTAAAGAAAACAAGCGCACGTTAACGGCGGAAATCGTTGCCCGCCTAGAGCATTCGTTTGAACTGCCAGATAAGCTGGACAGCGTCATGGCCGCGTTCAAGTCGATGGACGCTGCTTATCAGGAAGGTGACGACATCGCATCGCGGCTTATCGAAGTTTTCAATGCCCAGGTTGACCTAAGCAAGCTTCAGCAAGCAATCATTGATAAGTTGATGAAAGAACGGGAATCAAGCCAAGAGCCAGTCGAGCATGTGTCCGGCCAGCCTTTGACCTCAGCAGACCCGCCTAAAAAGCCAAGCCTGGACTGAAAAATAGCCGCTCGGGGCGGCTATTCACTATCTACATATCGGCTTTCCGGCCTCAATTGACCTCTTGACCGACGCGATCTGCTTCGCGTCAAAAACCCCCACCCCATCAGCGGTTACTTTGACCTCCGTTCGGTCGTCGAGCAGCCTAGTGATTTCTGTGCGCAGCGATTCTCTGCCGGTGTACAAAAATTTGGGGATCTGAACCCTCACAACCCCGGTTTGGTTGTCTGTGTATAGATCACCCGACGTCTCGAATGTCGACAAGCACTCACGCCCTTGCTCCTGCGCCCTTCGATATGCTTCTTGATAAGTTATTGGCACGACGAACGTCTCAGAAGGATAATTTTTCCCAGGCTCTATCCCGGAACATCCCGCCACCAATGCCGCCGCCACTATCGCAATGAATCCTCGCACACCGCCTCCCTATTCTATTTATTAAGTTTCTGCATATTACTGCAACCCCGGCGCGGTGAAGGGGTCGAACCGCATCGCCACAGCCGGCAACATAAGCGTGTTTTTGTAGCCAAGCGCGCCCGATACTTCCATGTAGTCGGCGCTGACCCCAGTCAAATCAAGCTTCTGGTCAAACTGGATCACTCCATCGGAGCGAAGCGCGGCCATGATCCGGCATTTGGCGCCCTTGCCGCCGGCTGAGACCTCCAGCCAGCCTGTAAGCTGCCTGTTAATGTTATCGACTGCCAACCGGGCTTGCGGCGTCTGCTGATCCTTGTCGTCCGGCCGGTTAAGCCTGAAGCGAGTGGCGAAGTAGGTATTGCCTTCCAGAACAAAGTCCTGCGTGTCATTCACGAAGCGCGCGGGAACAACCAGTTCCGGATGGGTGATTTCGATTAATTCCAGCAACGGCTCGCTGGCGCTAGTTGCCAGCAGGTTGCGCCGGCCTTCAGGGGTGTAGGTCATCCGATCGTCTCCAGTTGGCACGTGGCTAGCCAAATGCGGCCCGGACTGGACCACTTGTATTTGCCGCCAACAATCCGAGTTTTCTTTGTCACGCCGTCCAGTGGATCGAGCCAGTCAAACCAGCCAGCGACATTGATATCGGTTTTCACCCAGACATCGAATAGAAGCTTGTCGGCTCTGCTGAGCACCAAAATGGTCGCATCACGCGTGACGTTTGCTTTGCTGCGGGTAGGCCGCTGCTTGGCGATGCCCGAATCCGTAGGCGTGCGAAGCACGCCGTAATCGGGCTCTTCGGCGAACCCGGCAAGCAGAATCTTGGCGTATGACGGGAAGGTAGCCATAAATCGTCCTAGAACTATCAGAATCCAGATCGGCCTTCGATGGCCTTCCAGACCCGACCGTTGGCGCGAATATTGTTTGCCACCAGGTCAATCACCGTGCGGCCCATCGCATCCGTGCTGATTTTTGGCTGCTCAGTAACTGCCATTGGCTGACCCTGGTTGCTGATATTCACCACCACGCCGCCCGCCCCGATAGAACCGGCGCCGCCCACGAGTCCGCCGTCGGCGTAGCCCTTATTCATCCGATTCAGGGTTGCAAGGCCAATTCGTCGGGTCGCGTCCTGATTTAGAACATACTCGCCCTTATGGACAATGCCGGCGGGCTCGTACTTTCCTCCCGGACCGGTGTAGCCGCCAGTTGACCAGGTGCGTAGCGTGTCATTCAAGTTGAGACTAGGTGACACTGAGTCAATTGGCGCAGTGCCGCCGAACAGGCTGCTTGCAAGGTTGCCCAGAATGCCGCCAATCTGCCCTGTAGCGTCAAAGTTGCCGAACATCGCCTGGGCAAGGTTGGCTGCCGCAGCATCCGCCGCCATGCGCAGGATCATGTCGCCAAAACGGGACCCGATATCATCGAAGTTGCCAGACAGAATGTCATAAAGGCCGTCACCAAGACTGTTCTGAATGCCGCGAGCAGCTTCTAACGCGAACTCACCCACCTGATCAAACGTCTTTTCGGACTTGATCTCGTATTGAAGCAGCCATTCATCGGCCTCGCCCATGCGGATCAGCATTTCGTCTAGGTCAGAGGCTACGTAGTTGCGCTCCTCTTTCTTTTTTTTGTCCTTGCTTGACTTGCCCCCGCTGTCCGATGGCCTTACCGGAATCGGCGCCAACTGTGGAATATCGTTAGGGAACATCCCCCCGAAATCTTGATTGATCTGTGTCTTCAGTATCTCGAGCCTGGCTTTGCGATATGCTATGCCCTGATCGAACACCCAGCGGTTAACGCCTTCTGTCCGAGCCGCCGCATCTTCCATCTCTTTGATTTCTTCGCGCAGCTTGGCTGACTCGCCCAGCGGATCACGCGAGCCCATCACTGCGCCCTCTGCGGTCGCTATACCGCCAATAAAAAAGTTGCGCGATGCCGCTGTAGCTTTGGCGAAGTCAGACACTAGGCCGAGCAGATGCCCGCTGAAAGCTGAAAATGCCTTCTTCGTTTCCTCGGATGCCAACACATCGGTGAAGTCGTTTATGGCCCGGGTGGCGTCATCCATGCTCCCATCTTCGCCGGTTACCAGGTCATCGAGTACATTTTTAAGCCCGGTCAGCGCGCCACCGAACGTATTGCGTGCTGCCTGAGCCGCGCCGCCGTATGACTCCTTGAGCGCATCAAGAATGATTGCCTGCGCCTCCGCCGTCTTGCCGGTTTCCTCCAGCTTTTCAGCGAGTTTCTTTTGATCTTCGGTAAAACGGAAGCCCTGCTTGGAAAGGGAGGTAAGGCCTTGCGAAGGGATGTCCAGCGCGCGGCCAATCGTTTCGGATGCCTGCACTACCGACATGCCGGTTCGCGCCGCCATGTCGATCGCCGCCTGCAATGCTTCGGGGAATTGCTTTCCAGCGATCCCGGTAAAAGCAAGAAGCGTTGTTTGTGCCTGGTTGATTTCGCCCGCCGACACAGTGGATGCCATCGACATGGCGTCAGCCATCGCATTTAGCTCGGACCTACTAAAGCCCGCGGCCTGCCCTGTCGACTTCAGGACAGCGGCAAGTTGCGCCTGCTCCTGTTCGGCCTGTATCGTCTCCTGGGTAAACCGCGTGAATAGACCGATGCCAACAACCGTAGCCATGGCCGTCAGGGCTAGGCTCGTCGTCTTGGCCGTGGTCGCAATTTTGTCTAAAGACCGTTTCGCCTGCAATTCGGATTTGGATAGGCCGGACGTAAACTCGGCGCTATCGAGCCCTAAAATTACGTTCAAACGACCTAGTGCGCCACCAGCCATACCCTATCCTTAAATTGATATCGCGCCCGCGAACAAATCTTCAAACGCATCTTCTGCCGCCTCGTCTGCATCGAACCAAAACGGCATCAGGTCTTGCAGCTTGCCACCAGCCATGGATTGCGCGATACGGGCCGCGTTGTAGTCCGAGCGCCAAAGTCCGAACGGCTGCTTGGCGTAATACTGTTGGTAGAGCCGGAAGTCGCTCTCCGGCATTTCCCGAAGCTCTGATAAGGTTTTCCCCAATGCGAGACTCAGCTCAAGCATGAACTCGCGCTGGGGCGTTAGTTTTTTTGAGCCAGGGCCGCCGTAAGCTGATTGACGACCCGGTTGCCCAGCCCTTTGATGATTGCCACATCGCCCGGGCTTTCGGGATCGAAGACGCGCTCCTTGCCATCTTCGGTGTAGATAGCCAGCGCGACATTCTTAGCCCGCGCATCCGCCGTGCCATCATAATCGACGGAATCCAGGTCACCCAAGGTCAGCTCGCGGATCATCACCTTGCCCACGCCCTCGACATCAACGATGGCCGATTGCAATGCCTTTGCGGCGAAGGCTTCCTTCAGTTTCTTTGCAGACATGCGACCTCCTTACGCTGCGATGCGGTAGTAGTCGCCCGACAATTGCATGGTCACGCCAGACGTATAGTTGCCGTTAACCGCCCCATCCATGTTCATTCCGGTTTGGATCGAGCCGTAGTACAGCATCGTGCCTTGCGAACGGGGAAGCATAAGCTTGACCCAAAACTTCTCACCCGAAAGCTCATGCTCCAACAGCTTTTCCTGAACAGACTGGGCCGGGGCGAAGTTAAAGGCGATCGCCAGAGTGCCAGAATCGGGCAGGCCGGCCTCATACTCCTTCCGAGTTGAGCAAATGGTCGATACTTCGTTTTGATCGATCGTGCCGCCCGTTTTATTGACGCTGGTTGCTTCGCAGAAATTTCCTGTGAACTCGTGGGCAGCAGCGGTGGCGCCCGCGTATGAGCTCGGCACGTCGTAGCCGGTCCAATCGGTACCGGCCAGCGTCACAATGCCAGCAGCGACGTCCTGAACCACATACGATCCGGCGAAAACATCAAGTCCAGCGATCGTTACCACGTCGCCCTTGGTCAAATCGGTGTCGGTTATGGCGATAGTGCCGGGTTTCGTTGCCGTGACGGCGGTGATTGCCTCCGTAGTTACCGACACGCCGGACTGGATAAACAGCTTGGACCCTCTGAACGGGGTTACTTTGCCTTGTGCCATGTTGATAGCTCCAATTGAAAAAACCGCCACGCAGGCGGTATGGTTGTATGGGCGAAGCCCGTTATTCGGCCCGTATGCCGTATTCGATAATTCTGCGTCGAAGTTTCAGCTCGCTGTCATAGTCGGACATGTCGCTGATTCGTTCCGCATGCGGAAACTCCGCTTCTATTGCGGCGAACACCTGAGGACGTAATGCTGCGATTGAAGACGTGCTGGGCGCATACAAATCAATCTGCCATCGGTAGTCATCCAGGTCGCTCGATCCGCATATGGTGTTATCTGGCGTAACAGCAGGCGTAGACAGCCTAATAGCAGGCCATACGCCAGCCTGAATGACCTCAAGCGGAACCACATCGAAGTAGACGCGGCCTCCGGCCAGAGGCAGCAAGCAATTGCGAAGATCGGCCTCAATACTCATTTCACCCCGCCTATAGTCGAGCCAATCTTTGCGGCCTCTGCATCGAGGCGCTTGGATAACCGGTCTTTGATGCGGTTGGCTGCCTCAGCCTTCTTGGATTCAAATGCGGGACGCAGGAATGGTTTTGCGCTCATGTTCACGGACCCGAACTCGACAATATGCCAATATGGCGCTGAGTTCTTTCCATGTGTCTTTGCCTCCACAATAGCTTCGCGTACCCCAGGCTTTTTAGCTCGCAATGTTTTTGACCGGATAGACCTCTTTAAATCCCCAGAGTCCACCGGCGCCTTCTCTTTGGCATCTTTGGCAATAACGCGCGCACCCGCCGAGACGGCAGAGGCAGCGATGCGCTTTTGAACACGAGAGTCCAGTTCTTTCATTGCCAAGCCAAGCTCACGCAGGCCGGTCATTTGCATAGATACGGTTTTAGCCATTGTTAGCCCCCGTCTGGCAGGCAAAGTCGGTAAACTCCTTTCCCGCCTCGTCCGGCATGATGCTCAGGATGTCGTAAACCACCGAGCCATGGACGATGCGCATGCCGGGCAGAATGTCAGTGCGGTACCGAGTGCGAATGCTCGCCTTCGTGGTTGACACCTCCGCATCAGACTTGATCGTCTCCAAGCCCGACTTATGCAAAATCGACGCCCAGGCATCTGCGTGTTTTTCCCAATCTCCGGGGATCGGTTCGCCCAACTCATCCTCACCCGTGCCCATCTTTTGGAACTGAATGCGCCGGTTTAGTTTGCCTGCTTGCATAGCGCCTCCTGAAGCGGCATTCGCCGAAAACAAGTCAGTGCCGTTTCGCGCGTGCAGTTAATGAAGTCCACGTGGGTAAACCGGCTTGGCAATCCGGCAAACCGTTCGGGCCAGCTTGCGACCGCATTGGCGTTTTCCATCCCGCCAGGATGGTCCTCATGCCAATGGCGCTTTCCGCCCGTGTGTTGCATGTCGTAGCCCAACAGAATCACCCGCGTGGCCTTCTTTTCCAGTACCGCCAATTCGATGGCCTGAAAGCCGCTATTTTCAAAGTCACGGGCCTCAAACCGGTTGATTCCGAAGCGCTCCGCAGCGTCTACGCTGGCGGTCCAGCACTCGCCCATAATGGCCTTGGCGGCTTTCCCGTACTGCGCCCACCATGCCCTGTCGCCGGCATACAAGACATGCGCAAAAGGAGCCAGCAGATACGAATTGTTGACCGCAATGGTCGTGTAGCCGCTGGCCTTAACCAATTCGCAATCCTCGGCGGTCAAGCTCGGGCCGCTGGCGATGCAAACTACCGTCAAAATGGATCTGGGACGTCGATGGCGGATAGCAATGCATCAACGTAGCCGGCCGGCATTTCGTTGAACGCATTGGGGCCAGCCGTTAGGGATTCGCGGTGGGCGTACATCCAACCGCACGCGAGCAGCAGCCAGCTTTTAACGCCAGGGAATTGGGCGATATCCGTGCCGGCCGTAAAGCCCACAACCGCCGTTTTCCCCTCATTTCCTACCGATTCCACGGCCGTTCGACGCCCTTTCTCGGTCGCCGTGAACGCCACGCTCACGCCGTCCACTTTGACGGTATCGACGGAAATCACTTGGCCAACAGATAGCGTCCCGCCCAGCGTTATTACGTCGGTAAACGTGCCCTTGCGAATGGCGGACCCTGTTTTACTCTCAGCCAAGGCGCGGGCGCCGGGGATAATGACCTCGGTGATAAATGCGTCTTCCGCGTCGTGATCAATGCGGCATTGCGCCTTGACCTCGGCAAGCGCCACCGGCTCATCGCCCGTGTAGTTGACCAGAGTCACCATTACTTGCGCCGGCCCCGAGCGGGCTTTTCACCTTCGCCATCAACAGTAACAGCCTGACCGGCCGCGTCCGCGCCGTCCTGAGCAACGGGCTTTGGCGCATCGTTCCACTGCTTGATCGTCGCTACGCCGCGCTCCACCAGGTCTTTTGCCTGGGCAGCGTCAAAGCCAGCCACATCACCAGGGCTGTAGGCGCCATGGTTCTTGATAAATTCGATATGCATCATTTGCTCCAAAATGGCCGGCCCGCCCCAACTAGCGCGGGCCGGGCGCCTTATTTACCCCACTGCACCTGGGTCAGAACGGCCACCGATTCGACGTGGCGCGGGCCAAAGTCGTGCTTGGCGATCACGCGGACCAAGGTCTGGTCGCGCTGGAAGGCCGAAATCACGTTGCCAGAGCCGTCCTTGTAGGTCGCCTCCTTGGAGTAGTCGATGACCAGTTGTTCTTCTTCGCCGATGAAGCAATCACCGAAGTCAGCAAAGTAGATTTCCGAGCCGTCCGCCGTGGCCGTGGACCCGGCGCCCACGGTCAGGTTGATCGGCACCTGAGTCGTGGTGCCGACGGGGTAGCCCATCAACATGCCCTGATCCAGCTCGGGGTAGACCTTGTTGCCGTTGCCATCGCGCATCGCCTGCAGGAAGCGCTTGGTGCGCGGCGCCATCACCCAGCCGGCTGCCGTCATGTTCGCGTCCGCGGCTTCCAGCACTAGGACCAGCTTGTTCAACTCGGTGGAAACCTGGGCGATGGTGGGAGCGGCCTGGGACGCCGGGTAGACGTTCGCCACGGGCGCCCAGTAGCGCAAGCCCTTCGGATTGTTGGAGGCGCCGTCATCGCGGATGAAAGCCTTGTCCTCGCGCAGCGCAATCGCCGCGGTCAGGTCGCCCACCACGATGGCATCCACGTTCGGATTGGACGAGGAAGTGGCCAGCAGGTCGTTGGAAATCGGCACCAGGGCGGTCAGCTTTTTGGCCGACAGCTTCAGGTCGTCGAATTCTTGTTGGGTGACAGGGATATCCGAATCGGAGCCGATGTAACCCACGACCGCCCCGCCCTTCAGGCGCGGAATGGTGACGTTACCGTTATTTAGCGGCAGCGAACGGGCCCCGAGGCGGCGAACGACCGACTTGGGACGCAGCAGCTCGATCACTTCGGACGACAGGTTAGTGGGGACCAGTACGCCACCCGCGCCGCTGGTCAGAGTATTGAGCGAAGCGGCGATGTTCTCACCATAGCCGCGGTCCATGGCAATCTTGGCCGCTTCCTGGCGGTTGCCTTGAGCAGCAGCCAGCGCAATCACCATTTTTGCCATGCCGGTGCCCGGTTTTTCGGGGGTTTTGGGCTGGGCGGGCACCGTATTGCTTGCCTTGATGGGGTTTTCCACCGGGGTCGCAGCCGCTGCCGCCATCTTCTCCGCGCTTTCCGCACGTTCGATTTGCGCGGTCAGGTCGGCAAACTTGGTCGACAGATCGGCAAATTCAGCCTGTTGCTCAGCAGTCAGTTGACCACTTTCCGCCTCGATGGCGGCCAGAGCCTGCACTTGATCGTTGATCGTGGCGCGTTCGCTCCGCAATTCATGAACCTTCTTAGCCATTTGTGGCTCCCATAAAAAAAGCCACCCAAAGGTGGCGGTTAGCTTTAGGCGCGAACGCGACTAAATGCGATTCTGTGTATCCATGGCCGCAGCGCGTGCGGAGATTCGTGTCCGGCTGGACCGCTTGGCCGCCACTTCAGCGGCAATGCGATTTACTGCGGCTTGCGGAGTTTCGATGCGGTCGGCTAGGCCCAGGGCAATGGCATCATCACCAAAGAACACCCCCGCCTCCGTCGACTTCACATCGGCGACCGTCATGCTGCGGTTGCGCGAAACGGTCTGCGCGAACGACTCGTAGTTTTTCTGCACCAGGTCAGTCAGCCAAGCAAAGGCCTCGTCGGAAATCGGCGCTTCGCTCGATAGGTCATTCTTTCGCGCCCCAGCAAAGACAGTCGTCACCTTGATGCCCATAGTCTCGTAGCGCTTGCTCATGTCAACGTGGCGGGCAATGACGCCAATGGAGCCAACGCCGGAGCTTGGAGCGACGATCAGTTCGGAGGCTGACGAGGCGAGCGCGTAGGCCGCCGAATAGGCACCGAAGTTCGAGATGGCCGTGATGGGTTTGATGGCTCGAGCGGCAAAGATTTCCTCTGCCAGCTCCATGCAGCCGGTGGCCGATCCTCCGGGGCTGTCTACATCCATGACGATGTGTTCGACGCTCGGATCAGCCACGGCTTGATTGAGCATCGCTCGGATATCCTCGTAGCTCGTCATGATCTCGCACGCGTCTAGGTGCGCAGAGCGGGAAACCAGGACGCCATGGATGGGCAGCATGTAGACGCCCGTGTCACGGGCGACCTGCAGGCGGCGCTCTTCGGGAGTTGGTCCGGCCTGAACGGGCTCTTCGTCGTACCAGGCGCCGACGGCGGGGGCAGGGCCAATATTGACGATATTCAAGTTCATCGCCCGATTGGCCCACTGAACCGCCATGTCTAGCATGTCGTCGCGCACCATCTGCGGCGTGTTGAAAATCAGGCTTGCGAGCCGATGGTAGTTTTTCATTGAAGTGCCTCTGCAATGGCGGCAATCGCCTTGGGTTCGGGTTCTTTGGGAAATTTCGTGGCGTTCGGGTCCGCGGCGTCAACCATGTTTAGGGGCTGCAGATACACATCGCCCCCCTTAACCGGGGGCATGTTTTCGAGGCGGCGAATATCGTTGATACTCAGCCAGCCCCACTGCCGGCCCACCGCATAGGCCTTATAGCGGGCCTCTTGGCTGCCGCGCAGCAGTCCACCAATATTGAATTCGATGTAATACTCGTTGCGCTCGTTGGAATTGAGGAAGTCGCGCTGCATGGCCTGCTCATGGCGTTTAAGCCACGGCATAAGCCCATAGATCACGTACTGGATTTGCAGGTTCTCGACATTGTTGTACGTCGCGCCCTCCATGCTTCCGACCATCGGAAGCGGGATTTTGTATATACGGGCGGTGTCCGCATCGGACAGCTTCAGGGCGTTGATCAGCTCCGCATCCACGTTATTCATCGTGAGCGGACGAAACGTCATACCCTCCTGCAAAAGAGCGATCTTGCCCCGGTTGCTGGAGCCGCCGAAGCGCTCTTGCCATTCGCTGGTGATCGAGTCCGCCGTTTTCTGATCTTTGAAGGCCGGCGCGTCTTTCGGGCGCTCCAGGACACCCGAAAGCGCCGTGCCGTTCAAGAACGACTTGGCCGAATATTCCGACAAGGCCAGCGTATAGCCGACCGAGTTGGCGTGCAGCGCAATCGGGGACAGCCCCACATAGTTATCCAGCGACAGCCAGCGCACATGGTGAATTAGACGCTGGGGCATGGGCTCGGCCGCGCCAATCTGATAATAGGGCTGCAAATCTTCGCCCTTCAGGACCGTCATCTTGCCCGGGTCAAGCGGGTAAAGCGCCTTCACGCGCCCCCGCTCGTCTCGCTCGATGTAGCTGTAGGCGTTACCCCGAAGGCCCGCGGCCATTTGCCCGCACTCGCGATACTCAAACGGCGTCTGCCAGCCGTTCGGCTGATGCTTGAGAATGTCGTACAGCGGGTGATTGACCGCGGGCTCGCGGCCACCGTCTGCCTGGCGCCGGTACAGTTCTAACGGCAATTGCGCCACGCTCTCGGCCAGCAAGGACACGCAGTTCTGCAGGACAGGGATAGCCAGCGCCGTCTTCGGCGTCACCAGTTGTCCGGATGTGGAGCGCGTTGCGCCCAGCAATCCAGACGTCCAGCCGGCCAGCATACCGACCTCGACGGCGGACTTCTTAAACAGCATGTCGGTCCAGTGCCACGCCAAAGGCGATTAGCAGCGCCCCGCCAATGATGGCCGCTGTCGGGATATGAACAAGCGCCAGCCCACCTACGAGCGAACCGAAACCCACCACCATGACGCCCAGCGCCGCCTTTTCCATCGCATTCAAATCGTCACCCCTTGTTCGTAAACACTGGTTTGCTCTTTCTCTACGGGCACCATTGCCCGGCCGATGGCCATAATTAAGGCCACGGCGCCGTCAATTTTGTTGTCGTTGCCCTGCTTGATGGGTCTTACGATGTCATCGTTACCCGGTATATTTTTCCCGATCACGTTTCCTACACACCATGTCATGATCGGGTTGCCGTCGTGATGCATGCGTCCCGACATAATCGCCGCCTCCAGTTCCTTCATGGGGTCGGACATGTTGGTGTAGTTCTGGACGATGGTGATGGGCGTCAGGCCTTCGTCATCCAGTTGGTGAGACAGGTTCGTCGCTCCGTGCGGGTCGATTGGGCTGCATTCGACCGGCGCGATCTTGTTGGTGTCGATCGCCTCAGCCAGAATCGCCCGGTAGTCAATCTCGGCCCCATCGGTTTCATCCAACAACCCGGCATTCACCCAGGCCTGGTATCGCTCAGCCATTCGGCGGTTTTCTGTGCTGGCAACCGTATCCTCCGGCACCCAGAACTTCGGGGCCACACAGTAGTAATGCCGTTTTCCGTCGATGTCCCGGTAAAAAAGCCGCGGCATGCTGTTCATATCCAACTTGCGGGCCAGGTCAAAAGCCAGGATGCAGGACTGCCCCTCGAATTGCTCCAACTTGAGCGTCTTGTCCTCGCACGCCTTCCAGGACTCCATGTTGAAATAGCCGGTTTTCGCGCTCGTCCAGACGTTCAGGTGCTTGGTCTTGAACGTATTGGTAAACCGGGCGGTTCTGATGGCCTTTTGTTGCTGGCTGATCAGATAGTCCTGGTAGACCGATACCCCCATGTTCGGGTTCGCCTTAGCCAGAACCTTCGGGTCCGTCCAGTCATCGCCCTCGTCAATCGTCCATATCCAACCGAATAGCTCGTCATTCGGAACTGTGCCCTCCAGCATTTCCACCACTTCGCGGCGCTTGTCGTAGCATGGGCCCTCAATGTTGGCGCCCGCCGTCGTGATGATGAGCACCAGGGGCTGTTTTCGCGCCCCCATGCCTGTAACCATCGTGTCGTACTGGGCCGAGCTTTCATGCTCGTGGTATTCGTCAATCACGGCGCACGAAGGCGATGCGCCATCCCCCGGGTTACCGATCAACGGCTCAAACCGACTGCCATCCTCGGGAATGTTCATGTTCGACGCATTGACCTCGATGCCCTTGTGCTCAACCAGCATCGGGGAGCGCTTGACCATCAAGCGGGCCGGCCTAAACACCTCCCAGGCCTGCTTTTCCGTGGTTGCGCCGGAATACACCTCGGCGCCGAACTCGTCGTCCGCCACGAACATCGATATACCGATGCCGGCGCCGATGGCTGATTTGCCATTCTTACGGCAAACCTCCCAATAGGACTCCCGAAACCTGCGGTACCCATCCTTCTTTTTGACCCAGCCAAACGTGCAGGCAAGGCCGAATTTCTGCCACGGCTCCAGGCTCAGCAATTGACGCTTGAATCCCCATTCCCCTTTCGTGTGGGGAAGCAGCTCAATCAGCCTGATCTTGCGCTCAGCAAGCTCGGGGTCGAACCGGTATGGGTAATCAGCCTTACGGCTGGCCTCCAGATCATCAAGATGGCGCTGACAAGCCAGGACCACAAACCGACAGGCCGGCACTTTGCCACGCACCACATCATGGGCGAACTTGAGCGCCTGGTCGCATGCCGGGAAATCACCCTTTGCCATATCAAATACCCAATGCAGCAAAGGGGTTGTTGTTCTTTTTGCCCTTCGGCCCGATCAACCGCTGCCGACTCGCCGGGTCAAGCCCAAGCATGCCGCCGTAGGTCGCCATGACAGAAACGGCTTCTTTCAGCGCTGTAGCGGCCGGATTTTTTACCGTTCCGCCCTGGGCACCCAAAACCGTCAGCCCGTTTTCCTTAATTTCTTGCTGCGCCATCCGGAATTGGTCATAGGCATTGCAGTAGATTTCCAGGTTCTGGATGTCCGTGCCCTGCAAAATGCGCTCTTTGCACAACTGCGGGGCCAGCGTCAGCCACAGATCCCGCCCATGACCGTCAATCCAGTCCGGGCAGTCAATATTCGTGACTTCGCCGAAATCGGGAGCCTCGTTATTGATCGCCCGCTTGCCAGGATTGCCAGCAAGGAGTTTTTGTTCAGCCGGTTTTGGCCTGCGCCCTGACCGGCCAGCTACGCCAGCCATAGGCCAAATCCTTAAATTTCATATTTCGCGGGCGTAGAAATCTCATTGAACGGGGCCGTCACGCAAGGCAAACGCCCTCGGTTTTACATCCCCCCTACCCCTGCTAAATCGACGTACACGCCCCGATCGGTCCAGCACCAATGGTGGGGGATGCCCGCAGCAATAAACGCCTTAGATCGCCTCTGATTTTCCCTGCCTGATGATGTGCCGCCTTCCGTTCACGGTAAGCCGCGTGGACCGAACGACCCACGCGCCCACCCTCTGGCAGTCTGGCTCCAGTCCAGACAACCTTGCCACGATCATGACGCCAGCCAGATACCAGTGCAGCCACCAGGTGAATCGGATGCCGACCACAATATGGCTACTTGCCATGGATTATCTCCACCCTGACTCGGCCTCTTACCGCCCTCTCGACAAACGATTTGCCGCGCTTATCCAGCCTGGGCGGACTATCGATCAGCCGAACCCGGCCGGACTTGCGATGCACCGCCACGACGTGGCGCAGCTCGACGCCATCCAGGTAGACGCGGGCAGGCGGGCAGTTCTTGCTGGTTAGCCAGCCGCGGTTACGACGCTCGGCGGCCCCCAAAATCATTGGCGCTTCATCCATTCCGCTTCCTCGCCGAGCCTCGCCGCGCCTCTTCCTGCGTCTTGGTCTTGTGACATGGAACGCACAGCGATTCCAGATTCTCTGGATCATCCGTGCCGCCTGATTCTTTGTTGATGATGTGGTCGACGTGCCGGGCTATCGACACCCTCCCGGCCCGCTTGCATGCCTGGCACAGCCCACTGTCTCGCTTGAGAATGAGGTCGCGCAGCCGTCGCCACTTGGCACCGTATCCACGCTCGCTTGCTGACTTGCTGTGATCCCAACCTACTGTTTCGCCCTGGTGCTCGTCGCAGTATCCGTTTGCGTTGCGAGTCAGAGCGTTGCAGCCTTGCTTGCGGCACGGCTTATTTGGGCGCTGAGGCATTAAGGGTAAACCTCATATTCACGATTGAAACAAAGTTATACGCTTGCAACCACCACTAACTAAAGCGAGGCAATGATATGGCTACCTACATCATTTCATATGACCTAAAGGCCCCGGGGAAGAACTACAACGACCTGATAACCGCGCTCGAAAGCTATGGGACGTATTGGCATAACCTAGGGTCGACTTGGTGCATCGTGACGAATAAAACGGCGACCGAAGTCCGCGATCACTTAACTCGGTACATGGACGCTAACGACAGGCTGCTGGTGGTTCTATCTGGCGGCGTGGGCGCATGGAAAGGATTTAACGCAGACGCAGCTACGTGGCTCGTGGACAATCTCTAGAATTCGCGTCTCATCCACCCCCACCCAGCCCGATAGCTGAACGGGTCCATTTCAGGCTGCAATAACGCCTGCTCCCGCGCCTCGACCCAGCCCTCAGCCTCGATCACCGCCAGTATTTTGCCGTGTGATTCGTCGTCAAGGATGACACGGCGCTCCTGGTCGCACACGGAAAGGCAGAAGATCACTTCCCGTTTCCTGGTTCGTCGCAGTCGTCGCGGCCCATCACGCCGCCTTACTTGGCCCTAGGCCTTTGCTGCGCTTTGGCGCGAATATGTCGTTATACGGGTCAGGGCCACCAAACATAACGCTCTCCAAAAAGGATACGGCCCTACCATCATCAGACAGTAGGGCCGCGAGTGCTGCGGGGGAGCGCAGCGGAAGGAGACAATCCACATATCAGGAAGCCAGGACGCCAGCCCTCAGCCTTTGGCGCGCTTCCTGGGGCTGCACCTGGGCCTACTTCGGCTGACCTCCTGATGTGTGGACTGCAAATGCAAAAAGCCCCAGGCGATTTCTCGACTAGGGCTTTACGATTCTTCAGGGCGCAAAAAGCCCCGACACCCACATTATCCCTGATCTATCGACAAAGCGCAATCATTTGTTGTGTTTCTGCTAGGCGTCAACCTGCCCCGTTTCGCCGCCCCTTTCGGGTGCCGCAAAACCAATGATGGCCCGAATGAATCGCGGCCAATCTTCGAATGAAACGCATAATTCTGTTAGCTGCCTGTCGCCATCCCATAGACCGCAGCTACGAATTAATTCCCTGTCGCCCTCAACGCTCCACCATGCGCCGCGAATAGATGTACCCCAATCAAGCCGGCCAACGAAGAACGGCATGTTGCACATAACTAAATACCATTCGTAATTGCGCGCACTCTTGATGTAGTCGAGCGTTGTTTTGTCCGTAATGGCCTCGCACACCTCGATCGCCTTCCTGGCAAACAGCTCATCCATATCGCTATCGTAGGTGGTGAAATTAAAAATATTGAGGGACAGGAACTCAAGCCGGCTCATTTCTCCGCGCTCGCTGCCGTCGCATTCCGTGGCAAAACTATGCTCAAGCAGTGCCTTGTATCTCATCGGGCATCCTCTTATTCGCCAGCGCCCAAGCGCATAAGGGCGTCTAAAAACCCTTGGGCAAACGCTTGCGCCCGCTGGTCATTCAGTTCGCGCCTCTGTCCCGGCAGGAATGCCGCACGTAGCAGTAGTGCGTTCTCGTCATTTCGGGTGAACAGCATTAGATGTTCTTGCCCTTTGCGCACGAAGCGCTCCGTCCATATCTCAACGGTTCTAAACGTCTGGTAGCTTGGCGACTGGATTGGCGCGGAGATCAGGCCCGGCGACTCTACAACCGGCAGCCTGACAACTCCATGTTGCTCCAAGTGATCACGCACAAAAGCCGGTAGCTCTAGAACTGTAATTGGCTCTAAGTCGTCGGCATAGAGAACCACGCGAACGTCGACCCTCATCTTTTCGTAATTCATCGCATCAGCCCCTTTCGTTTCAATTTCGGCCAAAGCGCCAGTTTAGCCTCCTGGTACGCCTGATGCTTATCCTCGATGCGTGGGCTGCGGTGCACGCTCATGCCAGCCGTGCGGTTTCGCATGTGCACGCCAATAGCCGCTCGCTGCATGACCGGCAGTTCGTCTACACACGCTTCTACGGCTTCTGCCGTGGCCCTGGCAAGCTTGGCGTCCCGGTCGTCGCCATCGTCGTGAATCTCACCCGGATCGTGCCCTTTGCATGACACCGAAACGCGCGGCGCCCCGAGTGCCGGCATGTAGGCCCGCTCATACCGATACCAAACTAGAAGCAGTTCCTCGATGTGCTCGCTTTCGTCTTGCGTCATTAGTTCCCTCTTAAATAATGCCTCAATGCCCTGCCTTGCCCGTTCTTGTTTGCCCGGCTTAGATCGGGCGGCCTGCTCTTGCTTGCGCTCCAAAACCAGCATCGGATCCATGCGCTCCCACTGTTCAGCCCACGTCATAGCCGACCTTCACCCATCGTTGCTCGGAGCCGCTGTACTGCATCACTAGCCCACGAGCCAAATCAACCCATAGCTGCCCATCTCTCGGGGCCGCAGGCTCCATGCTGAGTTGCCTTGCCATATCTCGGAGGGATTCCTCCAGGATTTTTGCGACCCTAAGCACTGGCTCGATGAATGCCGCCCATACCGGGACCGCCGCGTGGAATCTGGTCAGCCTTCTGCGCTGTCGCATCTTCATTTCAGCCCACCCACATGCGCGCAAGACTGATCACCCCAAAGCCCGCAGCCAATAGCCCACAAAGCCCCTCTGGCAGAAACCGGGATGAATAGATGGCGCATATAAGCATCGCGTAATCCTGATCCGACATCACTTCCCCTTAATCATGGCGACGACCGCGCCAGCCAGTACCATGACGATCCCAGCGCCCACCACCAGAAACGGCAGCATGAGCGGAAATAGCGCCCAGCCCCAGTGCAGATCGGGAGCAAGGCCCGACACCCGGAGCATGATGAGAAACGCGGAAAGAACAGCGAGGGGCCTCATCACCGCCTCCACGCCTTGCGAATGACCCTCTCAATCCTGGGTAGGCACCAACCAGCGGCGAAGGCGGCTATTGCTACAAAAATCATTGCGCGGCCTCCCATTCCAGTTTTGCCGGGATCGCTGGCATAGTCTCCAGGCTGCGCAGGTCAATCAATGTGAAATAGCCGCTACCGTCGGGCAGCCAGCCGCCTGTGTCGATGTGGTAGACGTTGCCAAGCACAGCCGGCCGACGAAGCGGCGTATGGCCGACGACTACGGCGCGAACATTCTCTACAACGCTTCGATCCTCCGATTCGATCCGGCCTCTGTCCCACATAATTCGGTCTCGCGAATGCCGGTTGAACAGCAATTCCTCGCCCAGCCATTGCCAATCCGCAATGGGGACATTGGCGTGAACCAGGCCGACGGTACCGCCCACGGTCTCCACCTCAATGGCAAATGGCAGCGCATCGAAAGCTGCGCCAAACTCCTTCTGGCGAACATGATCTAGCGCCATGAGCCAATCGCCGCCGTTGCGACTGTAGATAGCCTGATCCACCGGGTTTCCCTTGGCGTAGCGAATAGCAATGTCTTCATGGTTGCCGCGCACCGCGTGAAACCAAGGCCTTGCCAGCCAGTCGAGCGCCTTTTCGCACTCCGGGCCACGGTCAACCAGATCGCCAACCGAAAACAGGCGGTCCTTCTCAGGGTCAAATCCAATTTCGTCCAACCTCTTTTGCAGGCGGGTAAAGTGGCCGTGTATGTCGCCCACCGCGAAGTCCCGGCCTGCCGTGTTGCGTTCGTGCCGTTGAATAATGGTCATCCCTATCGCCTCCATATCAGTGAGCTCTCGCTCCCATTGCCGATACCGTTGGGCGTGAACATGGGCGGCTGGGCGGCGTCGATTTCTGCTGCCCTCGGATGCCGGGCAGCGCATAGCGGGCGAAATGGCGGCACCCATCTGGCCGGGCCGTATTCGTGCTGGATGCCGGCGAATTTGGCGAGAAAGTCGCGCCCGCTTTGGCGATGTCCTTTCTTTTGCTGGGTGTGGGCTTCGATCTTGGCGGTGATATCGGCCACGGAAAGGTGGACGTTGAGCCATACACCGTCCCGAGCGAAGCGCTCGGCGACAGCGGCTTTGAGTTCTTCGGTTGTCATGTCAGAATTCCTCCACAGCCCAACCGCCGCCGTCTTTTTTCGGGCGGGCCTTCAGGGCTACAAACTTGAATGGGTACATGCTGGCTGCCACCTTGATCTTGACCCTGGCATCGTCCTGCCAGAATCCCTTGACCTCGTGCAGCTCGATCTGACCATCTGGCATCATTACGGCAAAATCCGGCGTATAGAACGTGTTGTCGGCTAGGCGGAACTTCATGCCCTCGAACTTGTGCCACAGGATGCCGCCAACGGCCTGCAGTTGGCTCAGGTGACTGGCATAGGCCCGCTCGGTTTTGTTCATCTGGCCGGCTGGCAGGCGGCCTAGTGCGTAGCTTCGGTTCATGCGACCTCCTTTGCCATCCGGTGCTGCCGTATCACTTCTTTCTGCAGTTCCATTTGCGCTGCCTCTCCACGTCGTTTACCCACCAAGGCCAAATACGGCTTCCGTTTTGCGAAAGGCCAAGCCAAGACTTGTCGGGCTTCGCATTCCAATCTCTGCTGCTCTATCCCTTTCTTTTGTTGCATCTTTACTTCCATCCCCTAGTCCGCCCATGAACCCGAGCCAGACAGACCTAGCCCATCCTGGGTAGGCCTTCACATGAACCGTCACCGTCCATGACCCGTCAGCCTTTTCGATCCAGGGTGCTAACTTCGCCGCCCTTGCTCCTGTTTCAGATCTATCCCACAGTAGGAGCCTCTTCCCTTGCCGCTGTCGTTAAATCAAGTCCGACCAGCAAGGTGCTGTCCCGCTTATTTCTGCCTGAGCGCCTCCATCAAAAGCATGGACAAGGCCAGCGTGCCGGATTTCATGTGGTAGTCGTTGGCGTCCATGCCGACCTCGGGCGCCATAACAAACGGGCAGCCCGCCTCGATGGCGTAGCGCTCGCCTACGCGGTTTTTGTCGTGGTCTGCAACGATGTACTTAGGTGATGGCAATTCAGCCGCTACAGAGCGCGTATTGGCCGCTGAGAAGCAGACGACGACACGCGCATTGCGTGAAATCATCTTGAGTGCTGCATGAATAGATAGACCTGTTGCGAATCCTTCGCACAGCCAGTTTTCCTTGCCTGAGCCAATGAAGAACACCGCGTTCTTTGCTGCGCCGCCTGGCAGAAATTTCTTTTCGCCCTGCCCGTCGATAAACTGCACGCTCTGAATGCGCCGGTAATCAGTCACGTTGCGCATAGGGATGACCAGTCGTCCATCGAAGTCGATCAGGCCTAGTTCGTCTTTGAAGCCCTTGCGCTCAAGGTAAGGATGCCGGTCTTGATGGCACTGACTGACGATATAGGCAGCCTCTTTCGCGGCCTGGGCGCGCCGCATGGCCTCGGCTCGGTCTGCTGTTGTGTCGCGCTGTGCGGGCCTGGGAGTAGGTGTAAAGCCTTCCTCCCCTTTCCATCCGTATTCACGCGCCAGTTTGTACAGGGTGCGGCCCGTAATGCCGCCATGTGCCTTGATGCTGCGCCAGACGGCGGCAGCCGCCTGCTTGTTGTATCGGTCAGATGATTGACTCCATGAATTCCATAGATCAAAGCCATCATTGCCAAGCTCGGCTTTCACGGCCATACCGACCTGCACCCAAGTCTCACGGTCATCAGCAGGAATGGCTCGGATTGCGTTGTGAATCATGCTGCCTTCCTGCCTTTCACGAAAGCAATATTCATCGAACGAATCTTGTTCTGAACATTGCGCGTGATTTCGACGTTGGGCGTATCAACAAACTTCCAGCCAGACGGCGGATTTGCGCCGGTCATGTCTTTGAACAGGTGCCAAGCCCTGCCGGCCTGCTTTTCTGGTGCGCTATGGCCCCGAGCGTAGGTGCAAAGCTGCTCCCATAGATGGCGACGATCATCAGCCAGTTTCTTTTTGCCCAGCATGACGGCCTGCATTTCCCCGGCCTGGGCCGCGTCCAGTGCAGGAGCTTGATGCTCATAACCGCATGCCATGCAACGCTTGGAGAATGGCTTGTAGCCGCAGGACGGGCAGCCCTTCGGCTCGTAGTCCTCTTTGTCGCGGATAGTCTTGTCGAGCTTTTCGCCCGTGTCCAAGGCTGATAGGCCGTTGAAGTAGATTTCCTCGTAATCCTCAAGAAACCTCAGGATGTTGCCGCTGTGGTCCAGCAAGATGCAATCCTGCTTGCCGGTTTCCTTGGATGACCGAAGGCCTCGGCCCCACATCTGGATGGCGGTTGATAGCGACTTGCGTAGCGGACGACAGTCCACCACACACCCCACGTCTTTCACATCAAAGCCTTTTGCCAGGGCTTCGACGCTGATCAAAACCCGTACCATTGAGTCGTGCTTTTTGAACTCAGCCAAGAGTTGATCGCGCTCGGCCTTTTTGGTGTTGGTGGTGTAGGTCGCCGCCATCACCCCAGCGTCAATGAATTGGCGGGCCAGCTCTTCGCAGTGCGCGATGGTGGAGCCAAAAACGATTGTCTTGCGCCCTTCCCCATGCTTGAGCCATTCGGCCACCACATCACCGATAATGCCCATGCCGCGCTCTTCGGCGGCCTTGTCTGTCCATTCGCCGCTGGCCTTGGTGGGCGCCCCAGTCATGTCAGGTCGCACGCAGGTGAGCGGGTGCATCGGAACGAGAATGCCTTGATTGGTCAGTTCGTCCATCGTGGCCGCATTGATCAGGTTCGTGAATATCTTGCCCAGGCCTTTTGAGAACGGCGTGGCTGACAGTCCAATGCAAGCTGCATCGGTATTCATGGCATGATCGACCCACCCTTTGTATTGCGTGTGGGCTTCGTCAATGATGATCACATCAGCCTTGGGCCAGAATCCCCGGCGCATAACCGTCTGGATGCTGGCAATCTGGTACGGCATGCTGGTGTCACGTCGCCAGTGGTCGGCCTTGATGATGGCGTGTGCAGATAGCCCGTACTCGTCGGCGGTTTCGCTTGTCTGGTCGATCAGAGCTTCGCGGTCACATACAAATACCGCCTTTTTGCCCTTGAGCAGGGCTTCGTGGGCGATTCGGTGGCCCAGGTAGGATTTCCCTGCGCCGGTGGGCGCCATGATCAGCTGGTTCTTGTGGCCATCAAGAAAGCCGTGACGCAATGAGTCGTGCGCGGTTTTCTGGAATGGCCTTGGCTCCGGGAACGAGGCGCTTTTGTAGTTGGGCGAGTCGTGAAATAAATTCATGCCGCCACCTTTGCATCAAGTTGCTTTTGCAGGCGATCGGCGCGGTTCTTCTCCTTCTTGAGCAGGCGGATGACCTCGTTCTTCTCGTTCAGCAGGCCATTGACGCGCTGTTCCAGGCCGGCGGCCAGGAAGTTCAGCCGTTTGATTTCTGCGTGGGCTGTAGCAAGCGCATCATCAGAATCAAGCAACTTGGCCAGCGCCTCACGGTCTGCCCGTTCGGCGGCTTCGTTGGCGGCAAGCTCGGCTTCGTCCGGGCCGCTGCGCTCTGGCTCGTCGTTGGCGGCTGTTTGCGGTTCTGCGAGCGTACCTTGCTGCGCTGGCTCGGACTTTTTCTTGCCGATGCCAGTTGTATTCATCACGGCTTCGGTGCCGTGCTTAGTGGTGTAGGTTCGCTTTTCTTCACCTTCACTTGCGGATTCCGCAAGTGACCTACGATAATCTCCGACGGTTGAATGATGCACACCAACATGCTTTGCGATTTTGTTATCGCTCCAGTCAGGCGCGTCTCGCAGCATCCCAAGCACGGCTTTTTTCTTGTCAGCGTTGGTGCGTCGCAAGCCGTGGTCTCTGTTTGCGCCATGCGAGAAGATTCTTGCATCAAGTTGGGTTCCATCGCGAACATCAGCCTGAATATCTAGAGCGCCAATCTTTTTATGAGCGTGTCGGCGATGAAAACCATCGGCCAGCCAATAGTCAGCACCGTCAAAAAACACAATCACTGGCGGGAATTTCTCACCCTCGGTCAGCGCTTCCGCGTACTCGGCAACCGTTTCGTTGTTTATCTCGACGCGAGATTGAGTGTCCCCATTCGTTCTAATCTGCTCTAACTTCAAGTTTTGCACTACACTATTCATGCTCATACTCCTTCACTGATGTGAGCCGCGCCCGAATCGGTGACAGCCGATGTCGGGCATTCTTTTTTCTTGGGATGAACCACACGCGCCAGCGGCGCAATCGCCCGTTGGTAGTGCGCCTCAACCTCGGCGGGCCACTGGCCCTTCTGGATCAACAGCGCCCTCGCGCGGTCGACGTATTCCCACTCACGCCTGATCCGCTCTGCCCTGGGCATCCCGCCCTGGTCGTGCTCACGGTGCAATTCCGGGCAAAGCGGAAAGCACAGGCTGTCGCAAACTTTCAGGCCCATGCCTTTGTCGAAGTTGACATGACAGGCTTGGGCTGGTTTTCCAGTGATCAGGCAACCGAGCGCCGCGACGTTCTTGCGGTGCTGCTCAGAACGCAGCAGGTTCGACTCACCCCTGGCGTGCCGGATGGCGCGGCCCAGGGATTGGGCGATACGTTGGGCCAGACCCGGGCCTTTCTTCTCGCGGCTGCGCCCCATCGGCTTCGTGGCCCGCAGTGGCATCTTGCGTTGCATCGGTTTGGCTGGGCATTTGAATGTGCTGTTCCAGGTCATGAGTCACGCCCCAGGCTGGTCGGCGACCAGACAACGCCCTTGCGCGCCCCCATGGCATGGCCCAAATCGATCAGATCGGTCATTTCCCTGACGCTCATACGACTGGTGCGCATACCCAGCAGCACAACCTTGCCGTCTTCGGTTAGCGCCTGGCGCACCTCATGACGCAGGCTGGCCGTCAGAATGTCTTTGACCTCTTCGGGCGATACCTTGGTCAGGATGCCGTTGACGACGAAATCCACTTGCCGGCTGATATCGGTCAGGACCGACCACATCAGGTCGTTTTGCGCCAGCGTGCGGGTACGCGGGCGTATCTCACAGCGATATCCGTCCGGTACGTTGGCGATGGCATGGGCTGCGTTTCGGCGCACCAGGGGGCTGACGAGATTGAAGACTTGGCGCTCCATCATTGCGCCATTCCCTCGACCCGACTGGTCACCGTCGCCGCAGCCGTCTGCACGGCGCGTTCAGCCTCTTTGATGGCGGCAAGCTCTTTCTGGCTGACAACCCCGTCTGCCAGTGCCGAATGGATGGTTTGCATGAACTGCCCGTTGGCAACACCGAGGCCGACTACCTGCTCCAAAACAGCCATATCGCTGGTGGTGCCATCAGGGGCCTTGACGAGCAAGAAACCTTCGCTATGTGCCCAGGCCTGCAAAATACGAAAATCGCCAGTCAGCGCCGTGATGCGCGCCGCCTCGGCCAGCGTCAAATGGTGTGTCTCGTTGTTGGGATTGACCTTATTGCGCAGCACGGCGGGGCTGATGCCCACCCGGGGCCCCAGCGACTCACTGCCGCCTGGGTAGCCGTGAACAACTGCGTGGGCCGAATCGATAATGTTCATGCTCAGTCCTATCGAACGTTTTTATTTGCAATGCCCGGGCCTAAAGTGGCGCCATGGACAAACCCGACAACCGGAAAATGCGAATAGCCGCCGCCCTGCCCCAGGATCACAATCCGGGCATGAGCGAAGAAATCTGTAATGCGCTGTTTGAACGAGCGGCTGACCTGGCCTACGACTCGTTTGATGACGTCACCGACGACCACATTGAAGCGGTCTACCACCGGCTGATGCTGAATCATCAATGGGGTGTCGGGGAAGCTGGTGTGGTGACGGTGCATTGACTCCACAACGTCGCCCGGTCCAATGGGAATGCGCTCGTCTTTGTCTTTGGGGTCAACGCCTATTGGGGAGGCCAACCCTGATCGGGTAGGCTTGGAGATTCCAGTAACCAAACTTTTCCGAAAAGGATTGACCATGAAAGAACAAAATACGACCGATGCCGCAGTCAAAATGCTGTCGCTGGCGGTGAAGGCACTCATAGAGACGCATCCAGATAAAGAATCGCTGAAGAAGCTGTTTCTTGGTTATGTCGATAAACCGGAGACGGCAGGCGACTACACCGCAGGCCTCGGCCAAATGGACCAAGATGTGCGGCTGCTTCAATCGTTGTTGCGTAGCGCATCTGGGGCTGTATAACGCGAAGCATCAGGACCGCTCCGGCTCGTCGATAACGCGCCTGATTGTCTGAGCAACCAGGCCGTTATTCACAATGCTGTTAAACGTCGCCTCGATAATTTCCAAGCGCCGGGTTTCGCGGTTTTCGTCCGTGAAGCGCTCCAGCGCAGGCCGAATCAGGAACAGGATGAAACGGGCATATAAATTACGCATGGCTGGCCTCTTTGAGTTCAGCTCCAGCGTTCACCAGCAGCAAGCTTTCCAGAGACAGCCGCGGTTCAGCGGATATCATCCTTGCGGCGACCCGTGCGGAAGGCGTTCGCCTACCCGTCGCTATCTGGTATAGGTACTTCCGATTTATGCCGGTGACCTGGTGAATGCGATCCAAAACAGGATTGCCTTCGCTTTCATAAAGGGCGTTTAGAGTGCTCATAGATGACATGGTAGCGACTCGCTACTTAAATTGCAATAGCGAATCGCTGGTATCAATGAGGGTAGCTGATTGCTACTATCCAATCATGGAAAATAGAGACATCCGCCTGAACAATCTCAAATACGCGATATGGGTTTGCGGGAGCATCGAGGCGCTCGCAGAGAGGGCCGAGTGCAACAAAAAGTACTTGGAGCAAATAATTCAAGGATTCCAAGGCCCCAAGGACAAAAATCCACGCAGCCTGGGGAACCAGATCGCCCCAAGAATCGCAAGAGCCATCGGCCAGCCGTCGCACTGGATCGATCAAATCAATAGCGAGCAGTGGATGGAGATCGATACCAACGACTTCGTCAGCGCAAGAAAAAGTAGTGGGCAAGCCAGCAATGTGGTGAAGCTGCAAAAAAAGAAACCGGACGACATTACGATCCGGCAGTACGAGACAGGAGGCGCGATGGGCGCAGGCTTAGAGCTTCGGGATCAGCCCGGCATTATTCAGAGTTGGCGCGTAAACCCTGAGTGGTTAGAGCGAAACGTGCGGGCCCATAGTAGTGCGAAGAATTTATGCATCGTCACGGGGTTTGGCGACTCGATGCAGCCTTTATTTAATCCAGGCGATCCGCTGCTTGTCGATGTGGGCGTCCTGACCGTCGACTTTGATTCGATTTATTTCTTTCGAATCGGCAATGATGGGTATGTGAAGCGCCTACAGCGAATTCCAACAGAGGACGGATTAATCATTCGGGCAGTCTCTGAGAATCGAGATGCCTATGAGCCGTTCAACATCACCCAGAAGATGGATTTTCAGGTGCTCGGTCGAGTGCTGAAGGTGTGGCGTAGCCAGGACTTTTGACTAGGCCTATTTTTTGGCTGACAAGTAACCAAAGCTCAAATTTGATGTGAGAACGTAATGGAACAAACCAAAGCCATGCTCTATGACGCCGGGAAGCGAAGCATTGCCGCCGCCTATGTTTTGTGGTTCTTCTTTGGCTGGCTTGGTGCCCACCGCTTTTATATTGGATACAAGCTTTCAGGATTTCTTATGCTGGCGCTCGCCGTCTTGGCCTGGTATCGCGCCGTGGCCGTGGAAGGTGCCGGATTCCTCGCCTTTATTGTGTTGGGTATATGGGTGCTGATTGACGCCGCCCTGATCCCGTTTATGGTGAGAAAGCGGAACATGCGCTCTGCCAGAGAGCTGTCGTGATTTAGCTTGGTGTGGCTTTTTAAGGGGATGGGAATGATTAAAGTCTCAAAGGCGCTTTTCTATGCAGGCTTGGCGGTTTTCAGCTCATCGCAGGCTTTTGCGGATGTGGATAAGGGGCTCGCTGAGTGCGCCGCCATGGACAATTCCGTCACTCGCCTAGCCTGCTTTGATGCGCTCTCTTCTGAGCGAGGCGCAGTCGCGTCAATAGAAAACACCACTTCGAATAAATCCGGGAAGTGGGAAACGGCTACGCATACCGACCCGATGACCGATAAATCAATTTACATTGCTAGGCTTGATGCTGATACCGGCGAGCGCAGGCTCAGGGGCGCGCCGAGCATAATGGTTCGGTGCAAGGATAACAAGACGGAGATGTATATCAACTGGAACGACTTCTTAGGTTCGCGTTCCATATCCACAACCTACAGAATTGATAAAGAGCCAGCACAGAGGTCAGAGTGGGACCTGTCAACTGATAAGAAATCAGCATTTTTTCCTGGTTCGCCAGTGCCTATGCTCAAGAAGCTTGTTGAAAGCTCCACGTTCGCAGCCAATGTAACCCCCTATAACGAGAGTCCTGTTACAGCGATATTTAACACTACAGGAGCAGATAAGGCGCTGGCTGATATACGGAAAGGATGTAATTGGTAGCCAGTGTAGTTTGATGTGGGGATGTGAGGGAGGGAGGATTTCTTGGCGAGAAGAATAAGCAACGACTTACCTGAAGCCATGGCTGTGGAAGTGATGAAAGAGGCGAAATTTGCCAATCCATCCATCGCATGGCCGGAGAAAAATAACCACAAGGGCCTTCTGCTCAGCAGCTTCCAGGTTGAAGACGAAACTGGGGCCTATATTGCTGGGGTCACAATACGGCTGGAAATTAAGAAGCCAATCGTTGTGGAGCGCTGCTTGTATGAGTTTGGCCTGTTCAAGCTGCATAACGGAGCTAGCAGACGCGCATACCAGTTAAACGTCACTCCGACTGACAAGGTTTCACACAACGCACCGCTGGGGCCGATATTCGGTCCTCATGAGCATATCGGCGATACGGTCTACGCCATCTCGCAAAATGGTATTCAATGCGGCAATTTGGATGTAGCATTTAGGTTCTTCTGCGAACGCATTAATTTGCAATTTACCGGCGCTTTTAATTCACCACTATGAACTGCGATTGGCTTAAAGAAGCGGCCGCATTCAATTGCGTGCCCGTAAAGGGCCTCCATGGAGAGGCCGGCATCGAGATAGGCACCCCGTTTTCGTATGCGGACGGTACGGCTATTGTTTTTTATGCGCTGGCTCATGGCGACCATGTCTTGCTTAGCGACAATGGCGATATGCTTGCCCATCTATCATCGGTTGGCATCAATGTGTCTGGCAACCGAATAGCGCGCCTCAAAGAAAGGCTTGCGACTCATAACTTCCACATGGGCGAAGAACTGGACGTCCGGGCTATTTTCCCGAAATCGCAATCGGCGCATATGTTAGCGTCTGGCATCGCAGCAATGCTGTCTGTTGCAGAATGGGAACACGAACATCTTGCGCTTAACGAGCGGAATAGAAATATAGTCGAAGAGGCTGAAATTCTTCTGCGCGAATGGAAGCCAGGCCACAATATCGAGAAGTCGCCAAAAATAAAAGGACAGTCTAAAAATACGTACTCATTCAACTATCTGCTGGATGGCGAGTACATTGATATTATTGTGCCGAACCATACCGCGACGGGCGCCGTCATGCGCAAGGCCGGCGACATCAAAAACTCCCCTTACCTCAACGGGCGTGATATCCGAATAATCATCTTCGACACGGACGAACCGGAAAGAGCCGAAGCAGAGCGCCAAATCATCGGCTCACTTGCCAAAGCAATGCTGTACTCCCGCCTAGAGGAATTGGCGCGGTACCATACGGCCCACTGACTATTCCCTACTCACTCCCAACCCGGCCCCGCGCCGGGTTTTCTTTTGCCTGCGCGCCGCCACTGTTTTTTGCGCGCCGTGCGCCGCTAGGCTGCCCTGCTCATTCTGAGTAGGGTTTTCCCTTGTCTTCTGTTTTGGTAGCAATTCGCTATTGACATTCTAAGTAGCGATTTGCTACTATTCTTCTAACGCCCCACCCACCCGCACCGCTTAGAGCCAAAGGCCAGCACCGCGAAGGTGAAGCAGCAGTACAGCAGTACCGCTCTTTAACAAAATGCCTGCCGATGTTGCTCACCCACCAACGTAGGGTGTTCCCCGGCTCAATCGCACCTACGGGCATGGCCGTAGCAATGCGCGGATGTCTCTGTCCGTACCCAAACGCCAAAGTGCGTACACGGGTGAATAAGAGTGAGGGGTAGGCCACCGAGAAAAGCAATGGCCACGCCAGTTGGAATCCTGGCAATGCAGTTCATCCGGGAAACCGGGGCCATGACCCGCAAGATGGCCATGTAATCACAGCGGGGACAGTCGGAAAAGACGACAACCAAGGGCCTGGAAACAGGCCGCTTTGGCCCATACATTCATCCCGAGTGTATGGACGGAAGCGAGGGAAATATGCGCAATCCTAAAAAAGCATCTGGCGGCGCGGCGGTCTTTTGGATTGCCGCCATCGCCCAGCGCCTCTGCCGAAACGGTACGCGCTGGCTATCAATCGAAGCGGATGCTGGCGCGGGTTGGCGTGATTCACCGCCCGCCGTAAGTACGCAACGGGATCGAATCCGTTGGGGCCAGTGCAGCTTCGCAAGCAAGACGGCGGTGAGAGCCCGCGCCGGAGACGTAACCGGCACTCTCAACGCTACGCCGATGCGCACTCGGACGCTCTCGCCATCTGCGCACGATGGCGGCTTTCAAGCGTGGCGATTGGTTGGCCGCTGAAGATACTAAGGCGGCTCGAAAGCGCGGAAAGAATATCGGTGGGATACACCGACGCGCCAGTCGTCACCCTTGAAAGCGCACAAGGCAGCGGTCTTAGCCACCGCTGCAGACTCAACTTAGTTTTAGTACGTGGACTGCACCAACGCTGCTTTATGCGGATTTGTGCGCTTTCCAGATATCGCCCGAGGGCATGGAGAAGAAGAAATGGGATACAACGCGGAGGCTTACACGCCGAACAATGCGGACAAGGTCCGGCGATTTCTGTGCGGGTTTGAGCGTTTCATCATAGATCGCGGCGGAGAGGTGCTGGCGCCCACTAGTGACTGGGAACTAGTCAGGTTCAAGACCGCGACGAGCACGGCCATTATCTACACAAAGGCCAGCGGAGCCGTCACCTTCTACGGCGGGGCCAAAGGCGCCTGGGATGCGTTCCTACGTGGCGCAAGCTGGACGGCTGGCAACAAGACGAAGCGAAAAAAAGGCGGTCAGGCAGTGGTCATACAGGGCCTAATCCGCCGGGACGGACGCGAGTGTTTCTACTGCGGGCTCGATACTACCGATGAAGATGCCAGCGTTGAGCATGTTGTGCCGCTTAACGCCGGGGGAACGAACCACATAGCCAACAAGGTACTGGCTCACAAGCGCTGCAACAGCGAGGCCGGCCACTTGAGCGTTATCGAGAAAATCAAGTTGCGCGAATCGAAGCGCGCCGCTCTCTCCGTCTGAGCCCTCACCCCTTGCGCTTCTCCCGAGGCGTAAGCAATGAGGGTTTCACGCCCAGTCGCCTGCAACGGCGCAACAACGCATCAAAGGCCACGATGCGAGAAACCTACACAGGGGGCTGCCCTCTGATTCCCTCGCCCCATTCCTTTTCAGGAGAAATCCATGTCTTACGTACTTGAACGGGACGGCCTAGCTGCCTGCCCGGATGATGCTGCGCGTGTTGCTGACTTCATCGAGCCTGCGCCCACCAACCCGACAGACATGCTCAGCGTCCTGGCTGACCGTTACCAATACACGAACGATGGCCGCAACGCCGCCGAGCTGGCAACGATCCTGATCGACAACGATTTTCTAGCTGATCTGCCATTCCCGGCATTGCTGGAAATCCTGCGCCACGTAGCCAGAAACGCCAGCACCGATTGGCGCTACACGCGGGGCCACCTGGTCAACCTTCTTGAAGAGATAGGGGGTGAGCAATGAATCGCGCCGTCATTGTCGAGGATGCAGGCGTACTGGTACGCGCCCTGAAAAGCCCGCACATCATCACCGCCCTATTCCGGGCGCTGGACAACCTGCAGCCCAGCCTGGACCGCCTAGAAAGTGACGCCAGCGGCACCTGCCGGTTTCCGATCACCAGCGCCGCCATCGAGGATGGGCGCCAAGCACTTAGACAAGCCCGAGGTGAAGCATGACGAACGACCAGATCAAACGTCTAGCCATAGACGTCATCAACGACGCGAACGCGGAAATCGCCAAGCTGAACATGCACAAGAACGGCTGGCTCAGCTTGCGACACGCGCGGGTTAAGGCTGAGCAGGACGGGCGGATCACCACGGCTAACGCATTTCTGGATGCTGTCGCCCGCGAGGAGTCGGCGGCCATTATCGACAAGGCAAGGAGAGCGGCATGAGTGAGAGCCAAGCAAGCTGGAAACGAGAGGACGCAATCGCGCTCTGCATTCTGATCGAATCAATCTGCCCGAAGTATGGCTGCCACGTTGCCCTGACTGGCGGCACGCTCTACAAGCCGGGCGAACGGAAAGACTGTGATGTGCTGCTTTACCGCATTCGCCAGGTCGAAAACATTGATCAAGAGGGCTTGTTCGCCGCGCTGGCCGAGATTGGCATAGAGCGCCTGCGCGGCTTCGGATGGGTCCACAAGGCCACGTATCAGGGCAAGAGCATAGACATGTTCTTCCCGGAAGCGCCCGACGGCGAATACTAAAGGGCCGACGCCGACGACATGGCGACTACGGAGGATTTATTGCAATGAAACGAATCATCAACTTCATCCTGTACGAAACCTACCGCCACCCCGACCCGATCAACTGCGGCAGCGAACACAAGGGCCGCGTCAACGAAGTACGGGAGCAGCTTGGGCAGCGGTACTTGTGCCATCCGGCTAATCGAGTCAAGCCAATATGGAGAGGGCCATGCGCAAGAGCATAGGAGGCTGGGCGCCCGGTAGCGAATCGCCGCCGTGGGGATGGCTCCCGGCAATCGCGTTAGGGCTGGCAGCTTTCGGGCTGCTTCTTTATGGGCCGACGCTGGCCGCACGAATCATAGGACTTTGACATGAGCGAAGTAATCGAACAAGAAAGCACCGAGCTAGTCACGCTGCCGGCCAAAGAATCAGCGCTGACCGTATACAGCAACGTAGGCGGCCTGGACCCACTAATCGAGCAAATCCGCGCCAAGGTGGCGGGCACTGTCTACGACATGACGACCAAGAAGGGCCGCGACGAATGCGCCAGCGATGCCTACAAGGTAGCTAAATCCAAAGCGGCCATCGAGAAGCTGGGCAAGGCCTTGTCAGCGGAATACAAGGAAATCCCCAAGAAAATCGACGCCGAGCGCAAGCGGGCATTCGACGAATTGGAGGCGCTGCAAAAGCAAGTGCGCCAGCCGCTGACGGAGTGGGAAGAGGCGGAAGAACGGCGCAAAGCCGCGCATGAAATGGCTATTCAGAAGATCAAGCTGCGCATTGAGTGCCGCGATCTGGACATTGACGAAACCCGGGAAAACATCGACTGGCTGTCCGGCTTGGCTATCGATGAATCATGGGAAGAGTACGAAACGGAAGCACACCAAGTAAAGGAGCGCGCCCTAATCCAGCTTCGGGTCCATCTTGAAGAATGCGAGAAGCGGGCGGCCGAGCAAGCAGAACTCGCCGAGCTGCGCCGCAAGCAGGCAGAGCAAGAGCAAAAAGATCGTGACGCCGAGATTGCCCGAAAGGCAGCGGAAAAGGCCAAAGCTGATGCCGAGGCCAAGGCCCAAGCCGAGCGTGATGCAGCCGCCAAGGCGGCGGCGGACGCAAAAGCCGCCGCCGACCGCCGAGAGCTGGAACTAAAGCTGCAGGCCGAGAAAGCCGAACGCGAACGCCTGGAGGCGATACAGAAGGCCGAGCAAGACAGAAAGGACGCCGAAGAGCGGCAGAAGCAAGCCGAGGCCAGGGCTGAAGCCGAGAGGCTGGCAGCTGAGGAACGGGCAAAGCAAGCGGCAGAAGCGGCCCGGCTGGCAGAGGTGAAGCGTCAGGCCGATGAGGCGGCGCGGATCGAGGCGGAAGCGAAGAAACGGGAGGCGGACCGGGCGCATAAGGCCAAAGTCAACGGCGCTGCGTTGGAGGCATTCATCGAAGGCGGCATGACCGAGGAATGCGCCAAGCAGGCCATCACTTTGATTGCTAAGGGTCAGATTCCAGCAATCAGGATTTATTACTGAGGAATGCCATGAGCGAAGTTATAGAGTTTCAACGCCCCGCCGCGTCCATTATCCCAAGCACTGGACGCATGGCGGTTGCCGAGGTCACTCAACACGTCATTGCCGTACAAGAGGTTATGGCGGCCATCATGAAGCCGAACGTCCACTACGGAACCATCCCCGGCGCAGGCGAAAAACCGACACTGCTAAAGGCGGGCGCCGAAGTGCTGTGCATGACCTTCCGCATCGCCGACGATTATCAGATTGAGGACCTATCCACCGCTGACGTAATCCGCTACCGCGTCAAATGCATCGGCCGGCACCAAGCAACCGGGGCCGTCCTTGGCTCCGGGATGGGCGAAGGGTCCAGCGGGGAGGAAAAGTACAAATGGCGCAAGGCGGTATGCCTGCAAGAGTTCGAGGCAACCCCTGAAACCCATCGCCGCGTCAAATACGGCAAAAAGCAAGGCGGCTTCTACACGGTCGAGCAGGTACGCACCGAGCCGGCAGACATCGCTAACACCGTGCTGAAAATGGCCTGCAAGCGGGCCAAGATCGCCATGGTGCTGAACGTCACGTCCGCATCCGACATGTTCAGCCAAGACCTTGAAGACCTTGACGCCGTGCTTGTTCAGCATCTGACGGGCGACGAGCAGCAGGCGCAGATGCAACTTGTCCGGGATGAATGGTGCGCCAAGGCAACCGCAGCCACAACGGAAGACGGCTTGCGGTCAATCATGAAGGAAGGCGTCAAGGTGTTCCAAGCTGCCCGCGATACGGACGGCTACGCCCAATTTGCCAAAGCAGTCCAGGCGCGCGGCGCTGAGCTGAAAAACGGAGCGAAAGATGAATGAACTAAAGATCCGCTGCTCATCCATTGGCAAGCTAATGCCCGAGCCGCGCACGAAAGGCGAGGGGCTTCTGTCCGTTGGCGCCAAGACCTACATCCGAGAATTGGCCCAACAGGAAATATTCGGCATCGACTTCGAGATATCCAGCAAGGAAACGGAGAAAGGCATCGAGGTCGAGCCCGATTCAATCGCCCTACTCAATCGAGTCCGGGGGCTGAATCTGATCAAGAACAAAGAGCGCCGGACAAACGAGTACATAACTGGCGAGTGCGACCTTTTCGACGCAGAGCGCAAGCGCGGCCACGATCTCAAATCATCATGGTCCGCCAAAACCTTCCGGGGTTGGCTCGTTGACTGCGAAGAAAAGCTCTACGAGTGGCAGATGCGCGGATACATGATGCTATGGGACGCCAATGAATGGGAGGTCAATTACGCATTGGTCGATACGCCCGAGCGGCTGATTGGCTACGAGCCAATCCAAATGCACGTTGTCTCGCACATTCCTGAGCATCTGCGCCTTACCACCTGGCGCATTGAGCGCGACTTCGACAAAGAGCGCGCAATGGTCGAGAAGGTCAAGGCGGCGCGCGAATACTACGCCGAGGTCATCGAGGAGTTCGACCGCACGCACCGTATTGAAATTTTGGAGGCCGCATGAACGCAATCGGACATATGGCAGGCCAAATCATGAAGGCTTCGCCGTTAAAGGCCATCGCCGATCCGCCGCCCCGGAAAAAGCTCGCGACGCCCGCTAACCAAAGGCTGTGGCCGTGCATCATTAAACACGGCAGGCAGATCGATGCTTTGCACCAGCAGGGCATGAGGCTGATCGATATTGCCAGCAATCTTGGAATGAACTATGACGGCTTGCGCGGGATATATAGCAAATACCGTCGCGCCAAGTCGCAAGGGCTTGTGTAATCACTGCATCGCGCGCCTTACTGGCGCCAAGAACATACCCCACACCAAAAGGGCCACCATGACCACCATCCAGTACGACCTGGGCGGCGGGGCAACTATTGCCCTGCCCGCCGACGTAGCAGTCAAGCAGCTTATCGAACAACTCCAGAAAAACAGCCGGCCAGTGCTGGCAGAGCGCCCGAAGATCGGCGAATATCTCTCCGGCCAGGGCGGCATCTACGCGGGCGACATCCTCGGCAATGACGGCATCCTATATGGCCTGATCGCCTCCAAGGAAGAAGACATCGGCCGCGTCAAATGGGGGCTGGACGGCGAAAGGAACCTGTCAGATTGGGATGGTCTGAGCAATACCAATCTCCTTGGCACCGAATGCCCGGCGGCGAAGCTGGCCAGCGACTACGAGGCCGATGGTCACGTGGATTTCTACCTGCCGGCCCGCCGCGAGCTGATCGTGGCTCAGGCCAACATCCCGCACCTATTCGGCAAGGACTCCTGGTACTGGACCTCCACGCCCTGCGGCCAGGCCAGCGCCTGGGCCGTGGACTTCGAGAACGGCTACGTGGACACGCTCAGCCGCTTCAACGAGTTCCGCGTCCGCCCTTTCCGCAGATTTACCCATTAATCGCTTCACCCCTTTCGCCGGGCAGCGCCCGGCAGGAGAAAATCAATGACTACATCCACCACAACCGAAGTGCCGGCCATCGGCCAGCCCTGGCCCGAGCAAGGCGGTATCTACATCGGCAGCCGCCTCAAGGACGGCCAGACCCATCACCTGATCATTCCGGGCGGAATCGAGCATGACATCGAGGCCAGCCACAACAACGCCGCCGAGCGCATCGCTGCCAAGGGCGAAATCAACGGCTTTTCGGATTGGCGTCACGGCGATCAGGAAGATGTGATGCTGGCCTACATCAACGCCAAGGAGCATTTTCACCGCAAGGGCTTCGAAAGCATCCAGATTACAGCCACGCCCTATGGCTCGACCAGCGCCTGGGCTGTGGGCTTCGAGCGCGGCCGCGTGTACATCGGCTTCCGTCTCTACGAGTTCCGCGTTCGTCCTTTCCGCAGCTTCATCGCTTCATCCATTTAACCCTTTGCGGGCGCTAGCCCGCCATCGGCATGGCACTCCACACAGACACCGCAATTTACAAGGCCACGTTCGAGCTGGCGAAGCTCGTCACGAAGCTGGTAGCAAACATGCCGAGGAACTACAAGCCGACCTTCGGCTCGGATTTCCAACGGCAATGTCTTGGCCTTGTGATGCGGGTCTATCAGGCCAACACCGCGGAAGACCGGCCCGAGATCCTGCGAAGGATGCGTGAAGAGGTCGAGGCAGCGAACCTGTCGGCGCGGCTTGCCGTCGATCTGCGCCTCATTTCGCGCGCGCAGTACGGCCAGGTTGTGGAGCAACTATCGAGTATCGGCAAGCAGGCAACCGGCTGGCTCAAGCACTCCGAGAACGCGCTTGTCGCCCAATCGTCACGGCGGTCGGGCCAACGCGCATAGATGCTTGTGGGGTACAATTGATCCATCGCCTAAACAGTGGCGGTCGGGTTTAGCAGCCCAGAATACGAAGGCGCGCAGCCGCCTGAACCGTTCATGCGGCTTTTTCGTCTGCGCGCAGCATGGCCCTTCTATGGGCGGGCCGTGCGGGAGGGCTTCGGTCCTGCCGGTTCCTTCGTTCCGGTCTGCTAACCCGCACGGTTCCGCCCACCCGTTTAGCAGCGGGAGGCGGCTTATAGCCTAAACGAAGGAAACGCCATGATCACGAATGATCAATCTCTATTCTCAGAACAAGAAATATGGAAGCCAATACCCTGGCATCCGAAATACGAGATCAGCAACCTTGGAAGGGTTCGTCGGGGGCCAAAACTCCGCGTCCAGCAACTCACCGCAAAGGGCTACCCGAGGGTCAGCTTTTGGATAGACGGAAAGGCCCTAAAGGCCCTTGTTCATAGCATCGTTGCGGAAGTGTTTATTGGGCCTCGCCCTAGCGGTCTGGTGCTTCGACACAAAAACGGAAACCCCGCTGACGCTCGCGCCGCCAATCTGGTATACGGCACGAACGAAGAAAACGAAGCCGACAAAGATCTGCATGGGACCAAAGTCAACGGCACCAAGCACCACAGCAACAAGCTTTCCGAAGAACAGGTCCGAGAAATACGGAAACGCTACACACCGCGAGACCCCAAGAATCATCTTAGAGCATTGTCTGCAGAATTTGGGGTCAGCCCAAAAACGGTGCAACGAATAGTCCTGCGCGCTATCTGGAAGCACGTCGATTAGCCGACACTGGAAACAATCAACAGCTACCTGGGCTTGATGCGCCATGCCAATGCTTACCACGACCGCGCCCAGGTGGCCAATGCCGCTCGAAAGCGCGGACACTGCGTCGATGCCAGTTTAACCAAGGCCTACCGACGCGCTTAACGATTTTCCTACCACCATGGAGCCCGCCCGCTAATAACGGGCGGGGCTGAGTTTGTGCAATCTTTGCCAATTCATCTACCACTACATATCGACGCCGATCCTAGCGCCGTGGTAACGCGGCTTATGGAAAAAGCATCGGGACGAATCAAAGACGATTCCACTGTCCTCGAGCCTCTGTATGACGGCACATTCAGGTTGCGATGCCCGAGGCCGGAAGGATACGCGCCACGCATGAACCGCCTATGCAGAACCCTGGCGGCCAGAATCAGCAAGGAAGGATATCTGTTTGAAATCAGCGAAGAATCGGAGGGTGTCTCGGGCGGCTGGATGGCGTCCTGCATCCCGCCCTCGATGTACCGAACTTTCCTGTCCGCGTGGCTGGCATCAAACCAGGCGCGACAACTGGAGCTATTTGCATGACCATCAACACACAGAAGCTGCGCGATCTGATCCGTCAGGCCTGCCCATTGCCCTGGACACTGGCCACCAGCAATAGCTGGCGCCGGATCGTGGACCCCTACCATGTCCCGGTATGTTCCCCCTGCAATCAGCCGGACGGCCACCCTGACTTGTGCTTTCCCGCTGGTGCTGAAGGTCCTACGGCTCAGCTATTGATAGAAGCCGCCAATTCCCTGCCGGCACTGCTCGACCACATCGACGCGCAGACCACACAGATCGCGGAATACAAGCGCATCCTTGCCGGGTTACCCCAGGACGCCATAGACGGTGGCTGGACAGCGGCAGGCATCAGGGCATATGCCAAGCGGCAAGAAGCTGAGATAGCGCGACTGCGCGAGGCGCTGCAATTCTACGCCGACCAGGACCACTTCATTATTTCCGACGATGACGCCTGGGACACGGTAAGCGGCGAGCCGCAGAACTACTTTTGCGACGAGGCAGGCACCGCCACGGTCGAAGATGGCTCAATCGCCCGCGCCGCACTTGCACAGGAGCAATCATGCCGGCTCTGAACTATGACCCCACCGATCCAGACAAAATGCAGCTCCCACAAGGAGTGGCCTGTGGCAACTGCATCCATATTCGCCGCTGTAAAGCGATATTCGGGCACACAGAAACCGACACGTATTGTGACTGGTCACCATCAAGATTTCAGCCAGCACAGGAACAGGGAGGGAGTGATGGCAACTGAACTCAAACAAGGCGAATGCCTACTCGAAGTGTTCAATGGCTCGGACGGGCCATGCATTTACATAGGTGACGACAACGGCGGCCACAGACTGGCAGGCCCAAAGCCTTGGGGCAGCAGCCGGCCCACATTCCGCTTTGTGGTCAAGATTGACGAATTGAAGCGCGAACTTGCCGCTCTGGAGAGGGTCAATGACAACCAAGACTGACGAACTGAAGCCCTGCCCGTTTTGCGGGGGAGAGGCATCTTTTGAGCGCCAAGGCACACACCGTCAATCCTGCATTGTCGTGTGCAATTCTTGCGGATGCCGTCATGAAAGCGGGTACGAATACGAGCTTTCGGCCTATGGCTGGAACACCCGAGCCGCCCTGCAATCGCAGGATAGGAAGGATGCAGAAAGGTATCGTGTTCTGCGCCTCCATACGGCTCCATTAAGGCTGGCAGAGTCAATGGGGATTCCCCGAAAACAAGTCAAGCGGTCTGATGATCCTGCCGCCCGAGTGGATGAAATGTGTGACGCAGCCATCGACCACGCCCGCCGCATTGAGGGAGAAGCGAAGTGAGAATCAACGTTTACAGCCAAGAGCTCACCGACGAGGTGTTGCGCACCGAGAAGCCCAGCAATACCGGCATCACATACAGCGCAGTGCAATTCATCTTGCATAGTAGTGAGAGGCTACACCATCCGCCGCAGGACGATGACCGCAGCGCGGTGACGTTCTGGCTCCCCAAGTCCGTTAAGCGTCGTGAACGCTTGGCGCAGGCTTTCGAGGAAGCGGCCCGCCTGGTCCGCACTGCGCCCCGAGAAACCGGCCTGGATTGATCAAGGAAAGGACATGAAAGACCAACCTATCGAAATAACCGACACAATGGCGCTCGCCTTCCATCGAGCCCTAACAGACGGTTCAATTGGGCAAGCCGAGGTCGACGAAATTAAGGTCGGGTTGCGAGCCGCTTTCGCTCACATCGAAGCCGGCCACCAGCACAGAGGTGAGCCGGACGCTTGTGGTTTTGTACCCGTCCAAAACAGCGCAGTAGACTGGCTCAAAAAACACTACCCGGCGCTCTGCGTGAAATCAGGGTTATGTGAAAAAATCGCTGGGCGCCTATACACGATCACAAGACTTTCCTTTTCTGCCCCACAACCCGCCGAGCCCACCCGACTTGGATACACACTTTCGGATGTGCATGAGGCATACAGCCGAGGGAAAGCAGAAGCGCTCAAGGCACAACCGCTTATCGACATGCTGGAAACACTTTGCACCGGCTTAGAGTGGAACATCGAAAATCATCCAGAAGCGATGAATGAGGCCGATGTTGAAGCGCTGGCGAACGCCCGCGCCCTACTCGCTCGCTACAGCCAGCCCGCACAGCCTGCCGCGAGCGCGGAGCCGCTTGTCCGGTACTGTCCTGGGTGCGGAAGCATTGGCCCTGTCGAGGATAAGTATCGCGACTGCTGCCCAGATGGTAATCAGGCCAGGATGATTCCGCAGACCCTGGCCGAAAAGTGCCGTGACACGTTTAAGGTGGCCATTCGAACGATGCTGAGTGAGCAGGCGTGCAACGACGCCGCCTCCGTTGCCGCCCATCCCTGCGTGCCGCCTGAATGGGTATCGGAGCAAGTCGGCGGCGAGTTTGACGATATGACCGCAGGACAAGGATACCGCCGAGGATGGAACGAATGCCGTGCCGCCATGCTCTCAGCCGCACCCACCCCACCAGCCGGGGGCCAAGGCTCATGAGAGCGGCAAAGTTTGGCATCGTGTTCGGCATCATCATCGCGACATTGGCGGTTTCGAGATTCATTTACTGTTGCGCGAGGTACTGACATGGACGGAAATTGGAACAAATGGTATGTGGTGCCGCTGTACCTGGCCACCCTGCCTGCCCGGCTCTGGCGCAAGCTGTTTCCGCCGGCGCCCAGCGAGATGCAGCGGAGACTGGACGCCCAGCAAAAGCAGACCCTTGAAGAGCGCGAAAGGAGCAGGAAATGAGCGACGTCATCGAGTTTTTAAGCGTCGTGAATTGGCCAGGCGCTCTTATTGTTGTCGCCGGCCTGGCGTTCGCGGCTTACGTCATCAGGATCACACGATGAAGAAGAAGTCCAACGGTAATCTCTGGGCGGTTCACATCATCGGCCCGGACGATCTGATCGCTGCGCCGTCGTTTCACGCCGCTAAGGCAGCGGTCACACGCCTCAATAAAATAATGCTGGGTGAGTCTCGCCGCGATGGCATTATCTGCCAGGCCGAGGTCATCGACTGGCCGTACGGCGCGGAATCCCATGCCCACTCGCTGCGCAAGGACTGGCCGGAGCTATTATGAATACCGCCAATCTGCCCCCAGCTTATCCACCAACAGTGGATGTTCCGGGCGCCGCCAATCTGCTGAAAGTGCACCCGAAGACTGTCCTGGACCTGATCGACGAAGGAGCATTCCCGGCCGCCAAGGTCGGCCGCGCTTATGTCATGTTTACCCAGGATGTGCTCAACTACCTGACCCAGCTCTTGGCCCACCAGACCCTCACCAGAATGAAGCGGCCGGCTACCACATCTCGGCGGACAGGTCCGAGCCGCGCAGGTTCGCGTAACGCATAAGCATGCGCCGGCTCTTGTGCCCCGTGATTTTCATGATCTTGGTTTCGGACATTTTGGTACGCTCGAACAGCCGGCTCGTCGCCTCGTGCCGCAGGTCATGGAATCGGAGGCCCTTACAGCCTGCCGCCTCGAAGATTTCCTTGTAAAGATTTGACAGAAAATCCGACGTGTTTTTCAAATTGGCCTCCGAACTGTCGCCATTCCACCACGGAAAAACATACTCGCCCTCCACGCCTTCGAGATACTCCGTCAGCGTGGCCAGGGCAACCGACGACAGCGGAACCTGCCTCTTGTCACCATTCTTTGTTTTATCCAAAAAAACGGTCTTGTGGGCCAAGTCTATTTGAGACCTCCCCAGGGTGTACATTTCCCGAAGCCGCATAGCCGACTCCTGGGCCAGCAAGTACATGCAGCGAATTGCCGCCACGTCATCGAGCACCCAAGGGCGATGCTTGCGGGGGATTTGCCCTGATGCGATCAGGGCGAATATTCGCTCATCCTCCCCGGGTTCAAGCCGCCTATCACGCTCCACATCGGTCCGGGCCTGGCCCGTAAATGCGATGTCCGCTTCGGTGTACTGGGCGTAGCCATCTGGCAACGTTCTGAGCGGGTGATCGGGCATTTTGAGGTAGCGTTTGCGCATACCCCAGTCAGTGCAGCGGGCCAGGGCGCCCACGCGGGCACGTATGGAAGCCGGCGCCAGCTTCTCGATTCGCTTCATGCCAGAGATCCAGGTATCCACCCAGGCGGCATCCAACGACGTCAGGCGTACACCGCCGTGCGAGCCGACAATCACCCCAAGCGCTGAACGGTCCTTTGCCGATGGGTGCGCGTCGCGCTGATACTCACGGTCCAGCTGCGCGATGGTCAACACTTTGCCACCGGCCTGCGCTTCGCTGGGAACAATCCCTCGATCCAGGAGCGCCTCTAAGCGCTCCGCGTAAGCATCTCCTTCCGTCTCCGAATCGAAGGTCATATATAAGGGCTTGTCGAGCACGCCGGCGCGCTTGAATGTGTACTGCCAGGTGCCGTTGGGAAACCGCTTCTTGCCTGCCATGGGATCATCCTCATTTCGCCAGGTTGCCTAGGCGTCGGATGAATGGTAGCAAGCTCTTTTTAGTTGGTAAAGACTCCCTTAGACTCCCAATAAAGCCGGTAAGCAGGCAAGAAAAAAGCCACTTAAATTTCTCTAAGTGGCTGATTTCTTTGCAGTTTTAGTGGTGGGTGCTGACGGGTTCGAACCGCCGACCTACGCCTTGTAAGGGCGCCGCTCTACCAGCTGAGCTAAGCACCCATCTTGCGGGCTGCAATATTCTATTGCCTGCCCTGGGGCCACTACACTTGCTGCAAAACGCGATAAGCTCAAAATTATAGCTTAGCGCGCCTTGCCTTGCAACAAACGCTGTCTTAGTTGACAGCGTCTTTCAGGGCCTTGCCCGGGCGGAACTTGGGCACGCGTGCTTTCTTGATCTTGATGGCTTCGCCCGTGCGGGGATTGCGACCGGTGCGTGCTGCGCGCTCGGAAACAGCGAACGTTCCAAAGCCCACCAGGGTTACCGAGCCCTTCTTCTTCAGTGTGGTCTTGACCGCACCGATGAAAGCCTCGAGGGCGCGACCAGCGTCGGCCTTGGACAAATCGGCTTTGGTGGAAATGTGTTCGATAAGCTCTGTTTTGTTCATTAAGGATTACCCCTAAAAATTATTTTAGCCAAGCTTCGTCCCAAGGGACTGGCTTGGCGCTTGATGAAAATATACGAGGCACGGTGATCGGCGCTGGTCGTATTACCCGCATAGGACTATGCGGCGCAATCATATGGCACATTCAAAGCAATGCACGCACACAACTGGCTAACGCGTATTAAGCCTTTGAACGCCAGGCCTGTCAAGCAGAAAAGCTCCCAAGACCCGCATAGTTACTGACTTTTTTATTGCACACCGCAACATGATGGAAATTTGCAATCCTTTTTCAAAAGGCCTGCCGATCCGGGCATATTTATGGTATGCGCCGCCAACGGACTAGTCCAAAGCCTGGGCGAAATCGCCGATCAAGTCCTCGGTATCTTCGATGCCTACCGATACGCGCAGGAAATTGTCGGAGATTCCCATCTGGGCGCGACGCTCCGGCCCCATTTCGTAATAAATGGTGTGCGCCATGGGCAGGACCAGCGTGCGGTTGTCGCCCAAGTGGGTGGCCAGGGCCAGCACCTTCAGGCGGTTCAGGAAATCGAATACGTCGATCTCGTCTATCAGTTCTATGCCCATCAGCCCGCCGAAGCGATTGCCGAACAGTTGGGCGGCGCGCTCGTGCTGCTCATGGCTGGGCAAGCCGGGGTAATGCACCTTGGCGACCTTGGGGTGGGCGCTCAGGGCCTGCGCCAGCGCCAGCGCATTCGAACACACCTTGTCCATGCGCAAGGCCAGCGTCTCGGCGCCGGCCGCCAGGCGGTGCGCCGCCTCGGACGACAAGGTGCCGCCCATGTCGCGCAAGCCCTTCTTCTTTATATGAGTCAGCCCCCACATGGTCGGCTTGCCCTTGCGGTAGGGCTCGGCGATATTGGGGTAGTCGGACCAATCGTACAGACCGGTGCTGGTTACCGCGCCGCCCAGCGCATTGCCGTGCCCGCCTATGTGCTTGGAAAGCGAATTGACCACCAGCGAGGCGCCCAGGCTTTTGCCCGTGCACAACAAAGGCGTGACCAGGGTATGGTCCACGACATACACCAGGTTTTCCTTGCGGCACCAGTCTCCGATGGCCTTCAGGTCGGCAATCTGCGTACCCGGATTGGCCAGCGACTCGGTAAACACCATGCGCGTCTCGGGCCGCAAGGCGGCCATGACGTTGCGCACATCGGTCGCATCGACCAGGGTGACCTGCACGCCCAGATCGGCCAAGGTGCCGAGCAGGCTGTTGGTGTTGCCGAAAATATGCTGGCTGCTGATCAGATGGTCGCCGGCCTTGAGCAGGGTAAAGAAGGTGGCCGCCAGCGCCGCCATGCCGGTGGCGAAACTGACGGTGGCTTCGCCCTCTTCCATCTGGGTGACCTTGGCTTCCAGCGCGGCGGTGGTCGGCGTGCCCTGCCGCGCATAAGTGAAGCCCGCCTTGCCCTGGAACACCGCCGCGAGTTCGCGGGCATCGGCGAAAGCGTACTCGGACGAGGGGTGCATGGGCTTGTGGATGGCGCCGTGCTCCACCTCGGAGCGGCGGTCGGAATGGACGATGGTGGTGGTAAAGCCGTTAGTAGCCATGGTGTCGGAACAACGATAGATTGATGATGAAAAACAGGGACAGATGAAACTCAAGAATGACACAAGCCGCCGTCCGGCGCGCAGCCGGAGGCGCGGGAGCCGCCGTGGCGCCTAGGTCTGCCGCTGGCGCACGGCCTCGTACAGGCATACCGCGCTGGCCACACTGACGTTCAGGCTCTCCACCGAGCCCTGCATGGGAATGGATACCAATTCGTCGCAGGTTTCGCGCGTAAGGCGGCGCATGCCCTCGCCCTCCGCCCCCATGACCCAGGCCATGGCACGGCGCGCATCCACTTGATGCATGCCGGCGCCGGCCTGGTCGTCGGTGCCGACCAGCCATACATCGCGCTCCTTCAACTGGCGCATGGTCCGGGCAAGATTCGTGACCATGATGTACGGCACCGTTTCGGCGGCGCCGCAGGCCACCCGCTGCACGGTGCTGTTCAGCCCCACGGCCCGGTCGCGCGGCGCAATGACGGCATGCACGCCGGCCGCATCGGCCGTGCGCAGGCAAGCACCAAGATTGTGCGGGTCGGTCACGCCATCCAGGATCAGCAAGAGCGCGGGCTCCGCCCTGTCTTCCAGCACGTCCAGGACCTCGTTCACATCGACCGCCAGCTCGCGCGCCTGGGCCAAAGCCACCACACCCTGGTGACGCGTCCCGCGCGCCAGGCCGTCCAGCCTGTCGACCGACACGGGGTGCATGCGGATGCCGGCAGCCTGGGCCTGGTCGATCAAGGCCTGCATGCGCTTGTCGCGCCGGGATGCCTCGACGTAGAGTTCCTTGATCGAGTCCGGCGCATAGCGCAAGCGGGCAACCACCGCATGGAAGCCGGCGAGTACCTGGTGAGACGACATGATTTTCCTTAGAGTTGTATGGCCG
>JBARWC010000199.1:0-6071 GCA_049646585.1 Burkholderiaceae bacterium
CGCCTGCGGTAGCGGCCCGGCCAGGCGTACACCAGGCGCCCCGCCGCGCGGCCCAGGCCATGGAGCAGGGATAGCGGCAAGCGGGCCAGCAGGCGGAACAAAACCAGAAGCATAAGTACAACAATAACCCTTGTACGATCGTTGAAAAATGATGCGATGCCGTATTTTCGCTTAAAATGCGCTTCATCGCTGAGTTAACCGACAACTTGCGGGGCGATGCCGGGTCACCTTCGACAGTAGCCCGTAAATAATCCGCTAAAGCGTCGCGCCCTGATCACCGCTGCTATGCAGACGTCCGAGGTGCAACGCGTACCGTTCAACCTCCATGCCGGGAAACCGGCTTTATATAGGACGTATCGCTGTGGCAAATAACGATTTCCTCTTCACTTCCGAATCCGTATCCGAAGGCCATCCCGACAAGGTCGCCGACCAGATCTCGGACTCCATCCTCGACGCCATCTTCACGCAAGACCCCAATGCCCGCGTAGCGGCCGAAACCCTGTGCAACACGGGCCTGGTCGTGCTGGCCGGTGAAATCACCACGACCGCCAACGTGGACTACATCCAGGTGGCGCGCGACACGATCAAGCGCATCGGCTACGACAATACCGACTACGGTATCGACTACAAGGGTTGCGCGGTGCTGGTGGCCTACGACAAGCAGTCGCCCGACATCGCCCAGGGCGTGGACCGCAGCAGCGAAGAAATCCTGAACCAGGGCGCCGGCGACCAGGGCCTGATGTTCGGCTACGCTTGCGACGAAACCCCCGACCTGATGCCCGCACCCATCTGGTATGCGCACCGCCTGGTGCAGCGCCAAAGCGAACTGCGCAAGGACGGCCGCCTGCCCTGGCTGCGCCCCGACGCCAAGTCGCAGGTTACCTTCCGCTATATCGACGGCAAGCCCGCCGAGGTCGACACCGTGGTGCTGTCCACCCAGCATGCGCCCGATATCTCGCAAAGCGACATCCATGACGCGGTCATCGAGCACATCATCAGGCCCAGCTTCCCCGACGGCCTGCTTACGCCCAAGACCAAATTCATGATCAATCCCACGGGCGTGTTCGTCATCGGCGGCCCGCAAGGTGATTGCGGCCTGACCGGGCGCAAGATCATCGTCGACACCTACGGCGGCGCATGCCCGCACGGCGGCGGCGCGTTCTCGGGCAAGGATCCCTCCAAAGTCGACCGCTCGGCCGCCTATGCCGCGCGCTACGTGGCCAAGAACATCGTGGCGGCCGGCCTGGCCCGCCAGTGCCAGGTGCAGGTCAGCTATGCCATCGGCGTGGCCGAGCCCATCAACATCACCGTCTATACTGAAGGCACGGGTGTGATCCCCGACGATCAGATCGCGCGCCTGGTGCGCGAGCACTTCGATCTGCGTCCCAAAGGCATCATCAACATGCTGGACCTGCTGCGCCCCATCTACAGCAAGACCGCGTCCTACGGCCACTTCGGCCGTTCCGAGCCCGAGTTCACCTGGGAGGCCACCGACAAGGTGCAAGCCCTCAAGAAGGCCGCCTAAGGCGCCATCGCAGTCCACCGGGGCCTTGAGGCCCCGGCGTTTTTCAAGGAGCTTCCATGTCCGATTCCAGTATGCCGTCTCAGCCGGCCGATGCGCCGGAAACCGAAGCGGGCATGGATGCCGTGCAAGTGCGGCGCGATTCGGCGCACAGCCTGAACCCCAGCGATTCTCCTTGCGTCGCGGTGTGTTCCACGCTGTACGACGATATCTGCCGGGGCTGCGGGCGCACGGCCATGGAAGTGGCCAATTGGGTCTTTCTGGACGACGACGAGAAGCGGCAGGTATGGCAGCGCATCAAGGCGCAAGGGTACCCGCGCCGCAAGGGCTGAGCTTCTGGCGTGATCGCGCCCAATTACGCTACAATCATAGCCTTCCCGAGGAGCGCTGCAACGGTGTCTTCTTCACCGCTAGGCTCGGGATACCATTATGTTTCAACGGCGCTCATCGTTTCCTGTACAGGCGAAGATGAGCTCATGTCGCAAACCGCGGCGCCGCGTTGAATGCTCCGCGCTTCGGCTGGTACAGGCCAATTGGATGCCTACACCATGAATACTGTCGCCGACGCCAAATTCACCGATTACAAAATCGCCGATATCGCCCTGGCGGGCTGGGGCCGCCGCGAGATCGCGATTGCCGAAACCGAAATGCCCGGCCTGATGGCCACGCGCGAAGAATACGCCGCCTCGCAGCCTCTTAAAGGCGCCCGCATCGCCGGCAGCCTGCACATGACGATCCAGACCGCGGTGCTGATCGAAACCTTGAAGGCGCTGGGCGCCGAAGTGCGCTGGGCTTCGTGCAATATCTTCTCCACCCAGGACCATGCCGCCGCCGCCATCGCCGCGGGCGGCACCGCCGTGTTCGCCATCAAGGGCGAATCGCTGGAAGACTACTGGAACTACACGCACCAGATTTTCGAATGGCCCAATGGCCAGCATGCCAACATGATCCTGGACGACGGCGGCGATGCCACTACCCTGCTGCATCTGGGCAGCAAGGCCGAGTCCGACATTTCCGTGCTGGACAAACCCGGCAGCGAGGAAGAGCGTGTGCTGTTCGCCTCGATCAAGGCCCAGCTGGGGCGCGACCCCAAGTGGTATTCGACGCGCCTGGCGCAGGTCAAGGGCGTGACCGAGGAAACCACCACGGGCGTGCATCGCCTGTACCAGATGTCCAAGAAGGGCGAGCTGGCCTTCCCGGCCATCAACGTCAACGACTCGGTCACCAAGTCCAAGTTCGACAACCTGTACGGCTGCCGCGAGTCGCTGGTCGACGGAATCAAGCGCGCCACCGACGTCATGGTGGCCGGCAAGGTCGCCGTGGTCTGCGGCTTCGGCGACGTGGGCAAGGGTTGCGCCCAGGCGCTGGCCGCGCTGCGCGCCCAGGTGTGGGTCACCGAAGTCGACCCCATCTGCGCCTTGCAGGCGTCGATGGAAGGCTACAAGGTCGTCACCCTGGACGAAGCCGCCGACAAGGCCGATATTTTCGTGACCGCCACCGGCAACTACCACGTGATCACGCGCGAGCACATGGATCGCATGAAGGATCAGGCCATCGTCTGCAACATCGGCCACTTCGACAATGAAATCGACGTCGCCTCCATCGAGAACCTGGAGTGGGAAGAGATCAAGCCCCAGGTCGACCACATCATTTTCCCCGACGGCAAGCGCATCATCCTGCTGGCCAAGGGGCGGCTGGTGAACCTGGGTTGCGCCACGGGGCATCCGTCCTTCGTGATGTCGGCTTCCTTCACCAACCAGACCATTGCGCAGATCGAGCTGTTCACGCGTGGCCAGGCCTATGAAAAGGGCAGCGTCTATGTGCTGCCCAAGCATCTGGACGAGAAAGTGGCGCGCCTGCACCTGAAGAAGCTGGGCGTGCAACTGACCCAGTTGCGCCAGGATCAGGCGGACTACATCAATGTGCCGGTGGCCGGCCCCTACAAGGCCGACCACTATCGCTACTAAGCAGGTAGCGCGGCAGGCAAGTACGCCGCCGGGGCGTCCGCCCCGGCGTTTCTAGCAGGACTTACCGAAGGAGTGCAGATCATGGAAATCATTCTTGTCTGGATTTTGAACGCCGTTGCGCTGTTGATCGTTGCCTATATTTTGCCGGGCATCACGGTCGCCTCCTTCGGCTCGGCCCTGGTTGCCGCACTGGTGCTGGGCTTGTTGAATACGCTGGTCAAGCCCGTTCTTATCTTGCTGACCCTGCCCATCACCATCGTGACGCTGGGCCTGTTCCTGCTGGTGTTGAACGCGCTGGTGTTCTGGTTCGCCGGATCGGTGCTAAAGGGCTTTCAGGTCGGCGGCTTCTGGTGGGCGTTGCTGGGCGCTTTCATTTACAGCGTCGTGTCGGGTCTTTTGTCTAGGTTGTTGGTTTCATGAGCAGTAGCAAACAAGCGATAAGTCTGGAGTTTTTTCCGCCGCGCGATATCGCGGCACAAGAAAAGCTGGTGCGTTCGGCCAAGCAGTTGCTGGCCCTGCATCCGGCTTATGTCAGCGTTACGTTCGGCGCGGGCGGTTCGACACGCTCGGGCACGGCCGATACGGTGCGTCTGATGCAAAACCTGGGCTGCGATGCGGCGCCGCATTTGTCCTGCATCGGGTCCTCGCGGGCGGTGCTGGGCGAGATACTGGATTCGTATCGCGAACTGGGCATACGGCGCATTGTGGCGCTGCGCGGCGATTTGCCGTCCGGCATGGGCGGCGATGCGGGCGAGCTGCACTATGCCAGTCAGTTGGTGGAGTTCATACGGCAGCACAGCGGGGATTGGTTCCACATCGAGGTGGCGGCCTACCCCGAGGCGCATCCGCAGGCTCCAAGCGCGGCCGCGGACCTGGATCATTTCGTTGCCAAGGTGAAGGCGGGCGCCAATAGCGCGATTACGCAATACTTTTTCAATGCGGATGCGTATTACGATTTCGTGGAGCGGGTGCGCGCCAGGGGCGTGGATATTCCCATCGTTCCGGGGATCATGCCGATCACGAATTATGCGCAGTTGGCGCGTTTTTCGAATATGTGCGGGGCGGAGATTCCGCGCTGGATGCGTTTGCGACTGGCGGATTTCGGCGACGATAAGGCGTCGATCAAGGCTTTCGGCGTGGATGTGATTTCCAGGCTGTCGCAGGATCTGCTGGATAGCGGGGCGCCGGGGTTGCATTTTTATACGTTGAATAATGCGGAAGTGACGATGGGGATCTGGAAGCAGCTGCGCTTGGCTTGAAGGTGCTGCTGCTTTAAGCCTGCGGGCGCTATGTGTATTGCTGCTTGTAGACTCTGATGTCTATGCAAGGAGGTAAGCGCCGCCGCTTTGAAAAGCGGAAGGCCTTAGCGTGGTGATTTTCTCGCTTTAAAACGCGCACGGCTGGGTGGGGCGTGGCGCCGGCACGGCGTGCTTGTTTCCGCGTCTGCCTCGTCCAGGCGGGCGGCGGACGAACTCCCTGCGCGTCACTACGTGCCGCTCCGGTCAAACAGCGTCCGCCGACATCCCCCGCCTTCCCTTCGTCAGCACGCGGCGCACGCCTACCGCCGGCACCCCGCCCCACCCAGTCGTGCGCTCCGTAAGGGGCGGGTGAAGGGTGGCTCTTTCTGGCTTTGGCTTTGGCTCTGGCTCTGGTTCGGGCTTTGGGTCAGGCCTTGGCTCTGGCTCTGGTTTAGCACTTTAAACGCAGGCCATGGAAGTTGCTGCGGCCTTGAAGGGTGGTACTGGCGGCGCCAGCCGCCCATCCCGTAAGGGGCTGATGGCGGGCGGCGTTCAGCCCAGTACGGGCGCGGGGACGGCCCAGCCTTTGTCGGTCAGGATGGAGTCCAGGCGGACGTCGTGGGGGGCGGGGGTGTGGGGTAGGCCCGCCGCGGCGAGGTCGCCGGTGGCCCAGGCTATGCCTATGGTGGTAAAGCTATGGCCCTGGGATTTCAGGGCGGCCAGGGTGCGGTCGTAATAGCCTTTGCCGTAGCCGATGCGGTCGCCCTGGCGGTTGTAGCCCAGGGTGGGTACCAGGACGATGTCGGGCGGGGGGGCGGCTTCGCCTACGGGTTCTTGTATGCCGTAGGCGCCTTCACGCATGGGGGTGTCGGGGGCCCATATTTTGAATTGCAACGGAGCCCCGTCGCCGGTGACGACGGGCAGGGATACGCGGTATCCTTCTTCTTCGACCCATTGTTGCAGCAATGGCTGCAGTGATGGCTCTTCTTCGGTGGACCAGAAGGCGGCGATGTTTTGGGGGATGGGCTTGCCGGCTTCGCGCAGTTGGGTGCGCGCGGTGGCCAGCCAGGTAAACAGCCTGCCCCGGATCAGCAGCGCGCCCCGATTGCGGTCGACGGGATTCTGGGCGGCGCGCAATTGCTTGAGTCTGGTCCGTATAGGGACTGCGTTATGCTCTGTGTCGTTATTCATGGGGCGGTGTTAAGTGAGATCAAATCACGATGTTAACCAATAGGCAACGGTATCAGAAAACCCGGAGCATGTCCGTCATGCTGCGATCCCATCGTTTGCATGCGGGCCTGTGGCTTGCGTTGTCGGTGGGTTTGGCGGGCTGCGCGGGGGCGG
>JBARWC010000200.1:0-10130 GCA_049646585.1 Burkholderiaceae bacterium
CGGTGCGCACGGCCGCCTTGATCAATGGCGCCGCCGCGCACGTCGCCGAGCTTGACGACAGTTTCCGGGATGCGATGTATCACCCCGGCGCGGCCACCGTTGCAGCGGCGCTGGCCGCCAGCCAGGACGCGAACCTTGGCGGCGCGGACTTCCTGCGCAGCGTCGTGGTCGGCTACGAAGTCTCCACCCGCATCGGCATGGTGATGGGCCGGGCGCATTACCGCTATTGGCACAGCACCGGCACCGTCGGCACCTTTGGGGCTGCGGCCGCCGCAGCGGCTGCGTACAAGCTGGATGCCGCCGCCTTCGCCCACGCGCTGGCAACGGCGGCCACCTTCGCGGCGGGGCTGCAACAGGCTTTCCGCATGGACTCCATGTCCAAGCCGCTGCATCCCGGCCGTGCGGCGGAAGCCGGCATTCTTGCGGCCCGGCTGGCGCGACAGGGCGTGACGGGCTCGCTGGACATACTCGAGGGCGAGGCCGGGCTGGGGCGCGCGATGAGCAACGGACCGGACTGGTCCGGCATCGCGCAAACCATGGGGTCGGATTTCCACATTACCCGGCTGACCGTGAAGAACCACGTGGGCTGCGGCCATGCCTTTCCCGCCATCGACGGCGCTTTGGCATTGCGCCGGGAGCACAAGGTGGATCTTGCCGACATCGCGCGCATCCATGTGGCAAGCTACCGCCCCGCGCTTGATATCGCCTGCCACGAATCGCCTCGCACGCCCAACGAGGCGCGGTTCAGCCTGAAATACATGGTGGCGACCGCCTTGGTGCATGGCGACGTCAGGATGAACGCTTATTCTCCCGAAAGAATCGCTTGCCCCGCCACGCGCGAACTGATGAGCAGGATATCGGCAACGGTGGACGATGCCATCGACCAGCAGTTTCCACGGCAGCGCGCCGCCAGGATAAGGTTCGAGCTCAAGGACGGCAGCCAGCTGGAATACCTGCAGCCCAACCGGAAAGGCGACCCCGAAGCGCCGCTGTCGGATGAAGAGTTGGCCGGGAAGTTTCTGGAGTTGGCCGCGGAGGCCGTAAGCACGGAAACCGCGCAAGCCTTGTTGCAGCGCTTGTGGACGCTGGACACCCAGGCTGCGGGATGCCTGCGCGGCTTGGTCGGCCGGTAGCCCGCTCCCCGTCGAGACAAGGAGCGGGCAGTGAACAGCGCTCCCCGCGCCTGCTTGCTGCAATGCAGGCGCGGGGAGCGCAAAGGCCGGGACTACTCGGCCGGGCGGCCTAGCCGTCCTGCCATTGCCCGAAACGCCCGCTGTTGAAATCCACCATGGCCTGGGTGATTTCTTCCTGGGTGTTCATGACGAAGGGCCCGTAGCCGACGATGGGCTCATCGATGGGCTCGCCGCTTAGCAGCAGCAAGATCGCATCGTTGTTCGCCTCGATGGTCACATCGCTGCCCGAGGGATCCAGCACCGCCATCTGCGCCTCGCGGACGACGGCGTCGCCATTGAGCAGCACCGTTCCCCGCATGACGATGATCGCGGTATTCCAGCCCTCGCGCAGCTTCAGCTCGGCCACCCCGCCCTGCTTCAGGCGCATGTCCCAGACATTCAGCGGCGAGAAGGTCCGTGCCGGCCCCTTGCTGCCCTCGTGCTCGCCCGCGATCACCCTTAGCGTCCCCGCCTGATTGGGCAGGGGCAGCTCGGGAATGTTGCTGCCGAGTATGGCCTGGTAGCCCGGTGCCGCCATTTTGTCCTTGGCGGGCAGGTTCACCCACAGCTGCGCCATATGCAGCGTGCCGCCGGACTTCGTGAAGGCGTCGGAATGGAATTCCTCGTGCAGGATGCCGGCTCCCGCCGTCATCCATTGCACATCACCGGGGCCTATGGTGCCGCCCCGCCCCGTGGAATCGCGGTGGGCCACCTCGCCCTCGTAGACGATGGTCACCGTTTCAAACCCGCGGTGCGGATGCTGCCCCACCCCGCGCTTTTTGGCGCTGGGCGTGAAGTCGGCCGGGCCTGCGTAGTCCAGCAACAAAAAGGGGCTGAGCTGCTTGCCGTGGCTTTGGTAGGAAAACATGGAACGCACGGGAAAGCCGTCGCCCACCCAATGCGGGCGCGGAGCGTTGTAAACACCGAGTATCTTTTTCATGGCCTATCTCTATGGTTGCGTGATAGGAAATAGCATAAACCGGCACGGGATAGCGCGGTAGGCCTCGAATTGAGCATCAGCGTCCCACTCATGGAACGATAAACCATGCTTGTTTCTTAACCGCCTGAGGCTTGCCAGCCTAGCTCAGCTGACAATTTGCTTAAAAAGTAATTTCTGCATGATTCTGTAAAAAGAACAAAACGCCCGGGCAGCGCCTTCGGGGACTGTTTCAGGAATGAACTTTGCTGACTCCGTTGCATAAAAGAACAAGCCGGAGGCTGCAGATGGATACGCAAGAAACGATAGAACACATACTTGGCATCAATGATCCTGGGGGCGGCGAGATGCAAGCACCTCGACACGCAACGCCGCCTCCCCATGCCTTGAGCCGGCGACGCTTCGTCCAGACAGCGTTGGCGTTGCCGGTTCTCTTTGCCTTGCCCGCCTGTGGTCGGGAGGAAATTTCAGCCGTCAAGCTCACACGTCAATTTTTCTCGGCCGAGGAATATCGCTTCATCGTCGCGGCCACCGCCAGGCTGATACCGGGCAGCGATGAGGACCCGGGCGCCGTTCAGGCGGCGGTCCCCTTCTTCATCGACCTGCAACTGGCCGGCCCTTATGGGCGCGCCGACCGCTGGTATATGGAGGGCCCCTGGGCAAAGGGAAGCGAGCAACAGGGCTATCAATTGCAGGAGACGCCCGCCCAGCTGTACCGCAAGGCGATTGCCGGCATCGACGACTACTGCCGCCAGCGCTTCGACGGCAAGGCCTATGCCGACCTGAGCGAAGAAGACCAGGACCAGATCCTGCACGACATGGACCAGAAGAAGATCGAACTCAAGGACGTGCCCGCTCAGGCCTTCTTCGCCATCTTGTGGCAGAACACGCAGGAAGGTTTCCTATCGGACCCGATGTACGGCGGAAATCGCGGCTTTGCGGGCTGGAAGCTTATCGGCTTTCCCGGCCCCCGCTACAACTATGTGGACGATATCACCCAGTACGGCAAGCCTTATCCGATGCCTACGGTCGGCCTGCTGGGCCGGGACGGCACGCGCACGGGCACTGCCGCATAAAGGAGCAAGCATGGCGACACGATTGAAACCGGTGGATGTGGTGCTGGTGGGTTTCGGCTGGACGGCATCCATCATCGCCCAGGAACTGACCGATGAGGGCTTGCAGGTGCTGGCACTGGAACGCGGCATGGACCGCGCCACGGTTCCCGACTTTTCCACCACGCACATACAGGATGAATTGAAGTATGCCGTGCGCGGCGGCTTGTTCCAGGCTCCTGTGCGCGAAACGCTGAGCTTTCGGAATACGCGCGACCAGAAGGCCCTTCCCATGCGGCACCTTGGATCGTTTCGTCCGGGTGCGGGGGTGGGAGGCGCGGGCGTGCACTGGAATGGCCAGACCTGGCGCTTCCTGCCCGATGATTTCGTGCTGCGTTCGCATACCGAGGAACGCTATGGCGCCGATTTCATCGCGCCGGACATCACGATACAGGACTGGGGCGTCAGCTATGACGACCTTGAACCCCATTACGACCGTTTCGAATACCTATGCGGCGTATCGGGAGCGGCCGGCAACGTGGCGGGCTCATTGCGGCAGGAAGGCAACCCTTTCGAGGGCGCGCGCAGCCGAGACTATCCCTTGCCGCCGCTGGAGCGCAGCGCCGGCTCGCTGATGTTCGACAAGGCCGCGCGCGAGCTGGGCTACCATCCCTTTCCCGCCCCGGCAGCCAACACGTCGTTGCCCTATAAGAATCCCTTGGGCGTGCAAATGGGGCAATGCACGTATTGCGGCTTCTGCGAGTGGTTTGGCTGCGGCAATAATTCGAAGGCATCGCCGCAGTCGACGATACTCCCGGTCCTGCTGAAGAAGGACAACTTCTCCTACCGCTGCGGCTGCGACGTGACGCGCGTCAAGCTCGACAAAACCGGTAAGAAAGCCACGGGCGTCCTGTATCGGGACCTGGAGGGCCGCGAATACGAACAGCCTGCGCAACTGGTGATACTGTGCGCCTTTGCGCATCACAACGTCCATTTGCTGCTGCTGTCGGGCATAGGCCGGCCCTACGATCCCGTAAGCGGCACGGGCGTCACCGGCCGCAACTACGCCTATCAGATCACTTCCTCGGTCGAGGCCTTCGTCGATGAGTTGATCAATCCGTATATGGGCGCCGGCGCCCTGGGACAGGCCATCGACGAGTTCAACACCGATAATTTCGACCACGGCCCCGAAGGTTTCATAGGCGGAGGCTATATCGCGCTGTGGACCACCGGCGGCCGCCCCATAATGCAGCACCATCTTCCCAAGGACGCGCCCAAATGGGGTGTGGGCTGGAAGAAGGCGATGAGCGAGAACTACCTGAAGAGCGTGTCGGTCGCGACGCACGGCAGCGTGGTCAGCCATCGCAGTGCCTATCTGGATCTGGATCCCTCCTACAAGGATGCGTATGGGGACCCGCTGTTGCGCCTGACTTTCGACTTCCACGACAACGACTACAGGATGTCCGAATTCCTGACCGGCAAGGCGGAGGGCATCGCCAAGGCCATGAAGCCGCGCTCCATCAACGTGAACAAGCGGAAAAAGCCCTACAGCATCGTTCCCTATCAGACCACGCACAACACCGGCGGCGCCATCATGGGGGATGATCCGCGCACCAGCGTGGTCAATCGCTATCTGCAAAGCTGGGATGTACCCAATGTATTCGTGGTTGGATCCTGCAATTTTCCGCAGAACCCCGGCTACAACCCGACGGGCACGGTGGGCGCACTGGCCTTCTGGGCGGCCGATGCCATACGCAAGATGTATTTGAAGAACCCCGGGCCTCTGGTCCAGGCCTGAACCGGGAGACCTCATGCAAGCGATCAAACTTGGTTCCCAATGTCTGGCGGCCGCGGCGTGCACCGCCCTAATGGCCGCTGCGGCCGTCCATGCGCAGGGCACGGACTTTACGAATGTCCAGCGCGGCCGCTACCTGGCCAAAGCCGGCGATTGCATTTCCTGTCATACCGTCAAGGGCGGAAAGCCTTTCGCAGGAGGCTATCCGGTGGAAACGCCCTTCGGCACTATTTTCTCCAGCAACATTACGCCCGATGTCGTGACCGGCATCGGCAATTGGAGCCGGGACGATTTTTATCGCGCCATGCACGAAGGCAGACGCAAGGACGGCCAGCATCTTTATCCGGCCTGTCCTTATCCCTGGTTTACCAAGATGCCGCGCGAAGATGTCGACGCCCTGAAAAGCTATCTCGACACACTGGAACCGGTACGCGCAAGGCCTCCGGAGAACGAACTGATCTGGCCGCTCGGGTGGCGCCGGCTGGTGGCGGGCTGGAATCTGCTGTTCTTCGACCAGGGTGAATATGTGAAGCGCGAAGACAAGTCTGACGTATGGAACCGCGGCGCTTATCTGGTCGAGGGCCTCGGGCATTGCGCGGCCTGCCATACGCCGAAGAATATGCTCGGCGCGTCGGATCATGACAAGGCGATGCAGGGCGGCGACGCGGGCGAAGCGTGGTATGCGCCCAGCCTGACCGGCAGCGAGCGCGACGGGCTGGGGACCTGGTCGGTGAACGACATCGTTCAATACCTGAAGACCGGCGCCAACGAGGATACCGCCAGCACCGGACCCATGACGGAAGTGGTGATGAATTCCACCCAGCATCTGAGCAATGCGGACCTGGCCGCCATGGCCACTTACCTGAAGGACATCCCCGCCCATAAGCCGGAAGAGGTGAAAGACGTCGATGAGCAGGCCATGGCGCGCGGCAAGGGGCTCTACATCGACCAGTGCATGGGCTGCCACATGGCGGACGGCAAAGGCCAGAAAGGCGCGTTTCCGCCGCTGGCGGACAGTCCGCCCATCCGCGCCTCGCAAGCCCAGACCTTGATACAGGTGGTCCTGGCGGGCGATTTCATGGCCGACCCGCCCGAGCTTCCGACGGGATTGGCCATGCCGGGCTTTGCCCGGAAACTGAGCGATCAGCAGGTTGCCGACGTGCTGACTTACGTGCGCAATACCTGGGGCAACCAGGCTCCGCCCGTGAGCGCCGACCAAGTGGCAAAGGTACGCAAGGCGCTTCATGAATACGGGCCGCGCTACAAGCGCCTGATCTCGCAGTCGGCGCATTGAAGCCGCGTCATGCCGGCAGCACGGTAGACCCGCAATGTTGTACATTTCCAGGCTGGGGACGTCATGATATCGGCGGCCCTCGAGTTTGGAGAACACCCGTGATTTGGAATTGCCTGATCATCGAAGATGATCGCGAGAACGCCCATTACATCGCCGATGGTTTCCGCGACCTGGGCCACTGGCCGGTCGTTTGCTACGACGGCGTGGAAGGCCTGCGGCGTGCCACGACCGAGCCTTGGGACATCATTGTGCTGGACCGCATGCTGCCGAACCAGGTGGATGGCCTGTCCATACTGACCACCTTGCGCGGCATCGGCATCAAAACCCCCGTCATCGTCCTTAGCGCCTTGACCGCGCTGGATGAGCGCGTGCGCGGCCTGAAGTCCGGAGGCGACGATTACTTGACCAAGCCCTTTGCGCTGATCGAGCTGCTGACGCGGGCCGAGGCCCTGGTGCGGCGCTCCAAGAACGCCGAGACGGACCGCATCCTGCAGTACGCCGACCTGCGCCTGGATCTGACCGTGCCCAGGGCGACACGTTCGGGCAAGCCCATGTCCTTGCAGCCGCGCGAATGCCGCCTGCTGGCCTATATGCTGATGCATCCCGACCAGACCCTGACCCGCGCCATGCTGCTGGGCTCGGTGTGGGGCTACCAGTTCAATCCGCAAACCAATGTCATCGATGCAACGATCAGCCGGCTGAGGCAAAAGGTGGATGGGGACTTCCCCACCCTGCCCCCGCTGATCCATACGGTCAGGGGTTTGGGCTATATGCTGTCCGACAAGCAGGACGCTGCGGACAAGGCACAAAGCGCATCATGACTATTGCTGGTCGCGCCGCGGCGGCATGGCGCAGGCTTTGGGCGTCGGTGTCCTTCCGCCTGACCTTCAACTACGGCGTGCTGGCCGTGTGCACGACGATTTTCCTGCTGATCTTCGCCTACGGAAGAATCGTCGATGTGTTCCAGACCCAGTTCTCGCGCCAGGTCATATTGACAGCCCAGCGCCTGACGGTGCATTTCCAGGAATACGGCCGGGCATCGCTGCGCTCGGAAATCAGGCAATTGCTTTCCGACCAGACCGACATCGATACCGAGATGTACCTGCTGATCGACGAACAGGGTCACAAGCTGGGCGGCAACCTGGATCTGTTTTCGGCATCCAGCTATGTGCGCGACCCGCCCGTGCCCATACAGTTGAAGGTGCTGCGTGCAGGCACCCCCGTCACCGCCCTGCTTGCCATACACCCCCTGGAGGATGGCAGCCTGCTGGTGGTGGGCCGCGATACGCACGACCTGAAGGAAATCAAAAAACTGATCGGCAATGCCATCATCGCCGCGACCCTGGTGGGCTTGCTGCTGGTACTGATGGGCACCCTGCTCTTTCGCCGCGAGCTGCGACGACGCGTGGAAGCCATACGTGACACCGCTTTCCATGTGGGGACCGGAGAACTGACGCGACGCATTCCCGTGACGCCGGACGAGGACGAATTCGCCCAGCTTCGGCACGACATCAATCACATGCTGGACCGTATCGAAAGCTTGATGGCGGGCGTGCGCAATGTGTCCGATTCCATAGCGCACAACATACGCACGCCGCTGGCCCGCGTCCTGGCCAAGCTGCATCATGCGAAGCACGAGATCAGCGATGTGGCCGTCGCGTCGGAGGCCATAGACTCGGCCGCCGAGGAAATCATGGACTTGATCTCCGTGGCGGAAAAACTGCTGCTGATCGCCGAAGCGGAGTCGGGCGTGCGGCGGCAATCGTTCCGGCCCGTCCAGTTGGAAAAGCTGGCGCAGGACGTCATCGAGCTCTATGAGCCGCTGGCCGATGAAAGCGGCATCCAGCTTGCGCTAAGCGGCCCGCCGGCCGGCGATGACACCGGAACCCGGGTTTTGGCCGATGCCGACCTGCTGGCCGGCGCCCTGACCAACCTGGTCGACAATGCGCTGAAGTACGCGGGCAAGGGCGCCCGCGTTACCATCACGGCGTCCAGGCGCGGCGACAAGGCAATCCTGACGGTGCGCGACGACGGGCCCGGCGTTGGCGCCAGCGACCTGGCCTTGCTGGGCACGCGCTTCTACCGCGCCGCCCCTGATAGACCCGGCTCGGGCCTGGGCCTGACTTCGGTCCAGGCCATCACGTCCCTGCACGAAGGTTCCCTGCATGTTTCCAATGCCCATCCCGGGCTTAGCGTGGAAATCGAACTGCCTTTGCACCACGCTCCCTGAACGAAAATTCGAGCGGCCATCGTGACAAAACAGGGATCATTACCGAATGGTAATGATCCCGTAATGTCCAGATCCCCCAAAGCGTTCTTCCCTCCCCTACTATCCATTCCGGCACTTGTCGCTGTTCGGGCATGCCCGGTGCGTGGGTGGCATATATCCATAATGAGAGAGGGATTTTCATCAAAATCATGAGAGTGAAGAACAAACAGGACTTCTGGTCCGGAGTCATGTTCATTGTGCTGGGGGCGGGGTTTGCCCTGGGCGCGACGAACTATTCCATGGGTACCGCGGCACGCATGGGCCCCGGTTATTTTCCATTCTGGCTGGGTGTATGCATGGCGGTGCTGGGGGCTTTCGTGTCGCTCACTTCCATGACGCCAAAAGCCGAAGAAGTCGAAGTGGAAAAATTCGACTGGGGCATCACGGTAATCCTGCTGGGCAGCGTCTCGCTGAGCGGCCTGATTCTGGACTATCTGGGGGTTTATATCTCCGTCTTCCTGTTGGTCGTGATCAGCAGCATGGCCAGCCACGTGTTCAGCTGGAAGGTCGCCGTGGTGAACGGCATCTTCCTGGTGCTCTTCGTCTGGGTGGCGTTCATCAAGGGCCTGGGCCTCATCTTCCCGCTGTGGCCCAGCTTTCTAGGCAATTAAAGGAAACCCGAAAATGGAATTGTTTGAACACCTTGCATTGGGTTTCTCGGTTGCCTTGTCAATCGAGAACGTCGCATATTGCCTGCTGGGCTGTCTGCTGGGGACGGCGATCGGCGTGCTGCCGGGCATCGGCCCCGTGCCCACCATCGCCATGCTGCTGCCCATCACCTACGTGCTGCCTCCTGTGGCCGGCCTGATCATGCTTGCCGGCATTTACTACGGCGCCCAGTACGGCGGCTCGACCACCGCCATTCTGGTGGCCCTGCCAGGGGAAACCTCGGCCGTGGTCACCGTGCTGGACGGGCACCAGATGGCTAGAAACGGGCGGGCCGGCGCGGCCCTGGCCATTGCGGCCCTGGGCTCTTTCTTTGCCGGTTGCTTCGCCACCGTGCTGCTGGCCGGCTTCGCGCCTCCCCTGGCCGAAGTGGCCTTCAAGTTCGGCCCCGCCGAGTACTTCTCGCTGATGGTGCTGGGCCTGATCGGCGCCGTGGTGCTGGCTTCGGGTTCGCTGCCCAAGGCCATCTGCATGATTCTGCTGGGCCTGTTGCTGGGCATGGTGGGCACCGACGTGAACTCGGGCGTGGCCCGCTTCGACTTCGGCATCCCCGAGCTGCAGGACGGCATCGACTTCGCCGTGGTCGCCATGGGCGTGTTCGGCTTCGCCGAAATCATGAGCAACCTGGAACTGAAAGACCAGCGTGTGGACCTGACCGACAAGGTGGGTTCGCTATACCCCAACAAGCAGGAGTTCAAGGAATCGTGGCCGGCCTGCATGCGCGGCACGATGCTGGGTTCGGCCCTGGGCATCCTGCCCGGCGGCGGAGCCACGCTGTCTTCCTTTGCGTCCTACACGCTGGAAAAGAAGGTTTCCCGGAACCCCGAGCGCTTCGGCAAGGGCCACCCCGCCGGCCTGGCCGGCCCGGAATCGGCCAATAACGCCGCCGCGCAGACCTCCTTCATTCCGCTGCTGACCCTGGGCATTCCCGGCAACGCCGTGACC
>JBARWC010000201.1:0-38832 GCA_049646585.1 Burkholderiaceae bacterium
AGCCGGCCGACCGCGTGGCCGGCAGCGTGGCGGCGGCGCTGGCCGCGGCGGCCCGGGGCGCGCATATTATCCGGGTGCATGACGTAGCGGCGACCGCCGATGCGATAAAAGTTTGGCGAGCAATCGAACTGGGAGATTTCCTATGACAGAGCGTAAGTATTTTGGTACGGACGGCGTGCGCGGCGAAGTGGGCGGGCCCACGATCAATGCCGAGTTCGCGCTGCGCCTGGGTTATGCCGCCGGCCGCGTGCTAGCGCGCAAGTTTCCGGGCCGCGGTCGTCCGGCGGTGGTCATCGGCAAGGACACCCGCATTTCGGGCTATATGCTGGAATCGGCGCTTGAGGCCGGCTTGTCCGCCGCGGGCATCGACGTCTTGCTGGCCGGGCCGGTGCCCACGCCCGCGGTCGCCTACCTGACGCGCGCGCTGCGCCTGGTGGCGGGCATCGTGATCAGCGCGTCGCACAATCCTTATCAGGACAACGGCATCAAGTTCTTTTCGGCACAGGGCATGAAGCTGCCCGACGAAATCGAGGCCGAGATCGAAGCCGCCATCGACCAGCCGTTGGGCTGCGTCAGCTCCGAGGCGCTGGGCCGGGCCCGCCGCATCGATGACGCCGCCGGGCGCTATATTGAATTCTGCAAGAGCACCTTTCCCAACGAGCTGGACCTGGCCGGCTTGTCCATCGTCGTCGACGCGGCCAACGGGGCGGCCTACAACATCGCCCCCCATGTGTTCCGCGAACTGGGCGCCGAGGTGTTCGCCATAGGCTGCCAGCCCGACGGGATGAACATCAACGAAGGGGTGGGCGCCATGCACCCTGAAACCCTGGTGGCCGAGGTCAAGGCGCGGGGCGCCGACCTGGGCATCGCCCTGGATGGCGATGCCGACCGCTTGCAGATGGTCGACGGCGGCGGGCGCCTGTATAACGGCGACGAATTGCTGTATGCCATCGTGCGCGACCGCATGACCCAGAAGCCGGTCGAGGGCGTAGTGGGCACCCTGATGACGAATTTCGGCTTCGAGAAGCAGATGAGCCAGTTGGGCATAGGCTTCGAGCGCGCCAAGGTGGGCGACCGCTATGTGCTGGAAGGCATGCAGAACCGCGGCTGGCTGTATGGCGGTGAAAGCTCGGGGCACCTGCTTTGCCTGGACTGCCATACGACCGGGGACGGCATCATCGCCGCGCTGCAGGTCCTGACGGCCATGAGCCGCAGCGGCCGCAAGCTGGACGAACTGGTGTCCGAGCTGAAGATGTACCCGCAGAAGATGGTCAACGTCCCGCTGGTTCCGGGCACGCAGTGGCAGACGCACCCGGGGCTGATGGCGGCCAAGGCCAGCGTGGAGCGTCAGTTGAACGGGCGCGGGCGCGTCCTGATCCGGGCTTCGGGCACCGAACCCAAGCTGCGCCTGATGGTCGAGGCGGAGGACGCCGCACTGGCTGACGAAGGCGTGCAGCAATTGCTTGCAGTCGATTTAACAAACGGGTAACGTGTTCATCAAATGCTTGAAACATTCTGCGGTCACACTACTGGAATGTTTACGGAGTTACACGCATGTTAGAGCTCGCCCGCATTCAGCCCGAAGCGCCCCTGGGCGCCTCCTTGCACGGCCTTGCCGCCCCCGAGGGGCTGGTCATGGGGCTGGCGCGAACCAATGAAGAACTCGAGGCCATACAGCGCCTGCGCTATAAGGTCTTCACCGAGGAAATGAACGTCGTTTTCCCGGATGCGATCGACGGCCTGGACAGCGACCGCTACGATCCGTGGTGCGAGCACTTCATGGTCAAGGAAATCAACACCGGCAGGGTGGTCGGCACCTACCGCCTGCTGACGCCGGCCAATGCCAAAAAGGCCGGCGGCTATTATTCCGAGTCCGAATTCGACCTTAGCGGCCTGGGTTCCATACGCGACGAACTGGTCGAAGTGGGGCGCTCATGCACCCACGCCGACTATCGCAACGGTTCGGTCATCATGCTGCTGTGGTCGGGTATCGCCACCCTCATGCACCAGTCGGGATTCCGCTATGTATTGGGCTGCGCCAGCGTCAGCCTGCGCGACGACGGCGTGACGGCGGCCGAGGTCTGGCGCGCCGCCGGCAAGTCCATGGCGGCCAATCCCCAGGCGCCTCGCGTGGTGCCGCTATATCACTACCCCGTCGAACGCCTGGGCAGCGAACTGCCGGCGCGCATGCCACCGCTGATCAAGGGCTACCTGAAGCTGGGAGCTTCGATTTGCGGCGAGCCCGCATGGGACCCCGACTTCAATACCGCCGACTTCCCCGTCCTGCTGGACATGACGCGCATGGACGTCCGCTATCGCCGCCACTTCGGCATCGAGTAGGGGGCTTCAGGCCTCGGCCAGGTCCAGATCGAACCCGGCCTTGTTCCATTCGCGTTTTTCGGCTTGCAGCGAGTATTCCGACAGGGGATGCGTAGCCAGCCATTTCTTGTCGGCGCTGACCACCACGCCTTTGCCATGGACCGTGACCGTCACGGGCGGGTTTTCCTGATCTTCGCGGCGGCGCGAAAGCAGCACGGCCAGCCGCAGGCACAGCAGGGTCAGGCGCCGGCCGCGGGCGGGCGCCAGCGAGGGCGGCAGCTTGGTGATCTTGCCGTGGTGGCCCAGGGCGAACAGCGCCAGCAATTGCTGGTCGTCGTTGGAAAAGCCCGGCATGTCGGCATGCTGAAGAATGTAGGCGCTGTGCTTGTGGTATTCGGCATGGGCGATGCTCAGGCCGACTTCGTGCAGGTCGGCGGCCCAGCGCAGCGTGCGCTCCAGTTCCTGTTTTTCGGGTCCATCGTCCAGCCCCAGCTGGGCGAAGAAGGCCAGGGCCCTGCGCTTGACGCGCTCGGACTGGCGCGTGTCGACGTGGTAGCGCTTGATGAACTGGCGCACCGTTTCGTTGCGCTTGTCGTGTTCCGAATCGCGACCCAGCAGGTCGTACAGTACGCCCACCCGCAATGCGCCCTCGCCGGGCGCCATGGACTTGATGTTCAATTCCTGGAAGGCCGCCATCATGATGGCCAGGCCGCCGGCCAGCACCAGCGAGCGGTCCTGCTTCAGGCCGGGCAATTCGCTCATGATGACCTTGCCGTCCCGTACCAGCTTGGCCTTGAGCTTTTCCATGCCGTCCAGCGTGATGCCCTTGGTGGACATGCCGCCTTCCTTCAGCACGGCCAGCAGGCCTTTGGCGGTTCCCGAAGAACCGTAGGCCTCCTGCCAGCCCGTCTTGCGGTATTGCTTGGAAATGCCTTCCAGCTCGCGCCTTGCGGCCAACTGGGCCTGCTGCATGCGCGCTTCGGTAATGTGCCCGTCGGGAAAGAACTGTCGCGTGTAGCTGACGCAGCCCATGTACAGGGACGACATGTGCAAGGGTTTGAAGCCTTTGCCGATGATGACCTCGGTCGAGCCGCCGCCTATGTCTATCATCAGCCGGCGGTTGTCCGAGGGCGGCAATTCGTTGGTGATGCCGGAAAAAATAAGCCGGGCCTCTTCTTGCCCGGCAATCACTTCTATGGGAAACCCCAGGGCCTCTTCGGCTCGGGGAAGTATGTCGTCGACGTTGCGCGCGATGCGGAAGGTGTTGGTCGCCACGGCGCGCACGCAGGCCGGATGAAAACCGGCCAGCCGCTCGCCGAAGCGTTTCAAGACCGTGATGGCGCGCTCGATGGCTTCTTCGCTGAGTATTTTCTTGTCGTCCAGCCCGGCCGCCAGCCGCACCGACTCTTTGAGCCGGTCGATGGCGTAGATCTGGGCGATTCCGTCTTGCTGAACCACGCGTCCGATGGACAAGCGGAAGCTGTTCGAGCCGAGGTCGACCGCGGCGAGTAGATAATCCATGTTGCGCAGATTCGTGTAAGTATCGGGGGGATTATAGAGTCCCGTACCGGCCCTCGATGTTCAAATTATGCAATTCTGGCGAAAGGAAGCCGCCTTTTGATAGTATGGGAACCTAGGCGCGTCCGTTTCGCAGGCTGTAATAGGGCCGTCATAATAATCAAGTAAAACATTCGACTCTTTTGCCTTCGGCCTATTTATGCTTCCTGCCTCGTCCGACCCTTCGTTGCTGAATCGAGAACTGTCCCTGCTCAAGTTCAACGAGCGGGTCCTGGCCATGGCCGAGAATCGAAGCACGCCTTTGCTGGAGCGGCTGCGCTACCTGTGCATCGTCAGCTCCAATCTGGATGAATTCTTTGAAATCCGCATTTCCAGCCTTAAAGAGCAATTGCGCCAGACGCCGGGGCTGGTCGGCGTGGACGGCTATTCGCCGGGCGAAGCGTTCGAGCGCGTCCAGCGGGCCGCCCACGAACTGGTCGACAAGCAGAACAGCCTGCTGACCAACCAGGTCCTGCCCAAGCTCAAGGCCGAGGGCATAGCCTTGCTGGAGCCCTCGGGTTGGAGCGAAGCCATGCATGAGTGGGCGCACGCCTGCTTTCATCGCGACGTCATGCCCATGCTGACCCCGATAGGGCTGGACCCGGCGCACCCTTTTCCGCGTGTCTACAACAAAAGTCTGAACTTCATCGTGGCCCTGTCGGGTCAGGACGCCTTCGGGCGCAGCGCCTCCATCGCCATCGTGCAAGCCCCGCGCGCGCTGCCGCGCGTGATCAAGGTGCCGCCCGAGATTTCCGGCATTCCGCATGGCTACATACTGCTTACCGTCCTGATCAGCGCCTTCGTCGGCGAGCTTTTCCCCGGCCTGGACGCGAAGGGCGTCTACCAGTGGCGGGTTACCCGAAACAGCGACTTGTTCGTGGACGAAGAAGAAATCACCAATCTTAGGCAGGCCTTGCAGGGCGAACTGTCCCAGCGCAATTTCGGCGCGGCGGTCAGGCTTGAAATCGATCAATGCATGCCGCCCGACCTGGAGCTCTTCCTGCAAAAGGAATTCTTGTTGCAGCCGCAGGACACCTATCGGGTCAGCGGCCCCGTGAACCTGTCGCGCCTGATGCAGTTGTGCAATGTGGTCGACCGTCCCGAATTGCTGTTTCCCGATCACCGCCCCAAGGTGCCCGCTCCCTTCGACGCCGTGTCCGACAATCCGGACGCCCTGTTCGCCGCCATCGCCGAGCAGGACCGCCTGCTGCACCACCCCTACCAGTCCTTCCAGCCCGTCATAAGCTTCCTGACCGCCGCGGCGACGGACCCGTCGGTTGTCGCCATCAAGCAGACCATCTACCGCACCGGCGAAGACTCCGAGCTCATGCGCCTGCTGCTTGCCGCCGCCAGGGCGGGCAAGGAAGTCACCGTGGTGGTCGAACTGATGGCGCGCTTCGACGAGCAGACCAACATCAATTGGGCCGCCAAGCTGGAAGAGGTCGGCGCGCACGTCAGCTACGGCGTGGTCGGCCACAAGACCCATGCCAAGATGGCGTTGGTGCTGCGGCGCGAAAAAGGCGGCATCCGCCGCTACGGCCACCTGGGCACGGGCAACTATCACCCCCGCACCGCCCGCCTTTACACCGACTTCGGCCTGCTGACGGCCGACCAGAAGCTGTGCGAAGACATGGACAAGGTCTTTTCGCTGCTGACCGGGCTGGGTGCGCGCCGGCCGCTGAAGCTGCTGTTGCAATCGCCCTTCACCCTGCACGAAACCATGGTGGCCCTGATCAAGAACGAAGTCGTGCACGCCAAAGCGGGCAAAAAGGCGCGCATCATGGCCAAGATGAATTCCTTGCTGGAGCCCATCATCATCGACGCCCTCTACAAGGCCAGCCAGGCCGGCGTCAAGATAGACCTTATCGTGCGGGGCGCCTGTGCTTTGCGCGCCGGGGTGCCTGGCTTGTCGGAGAACATCCGGGTCAGGTCCGTCATCGGCCGCTTCCTGGAGCATTCCCGGGTGTTTTACTTTTATAACGACGGGGGCGAAAACGTGTACCTGTCGTCGGCCGACTGGATGGACCGCAACTTTTTCCGCCGCGTTGAGATCAGCTTTCCCATACTGGATAAATCGCTCAAGAAACGGGTCATCAACGAGGCCTTCACCTACGCCTTGCGCGACAACCAATTGGCCTGGCGCGCCTTGCCCAACGGCGATTACGCCAAAGTGAAGGGCCGCGGCCAGCCCTTCAGCCTGCACGACTACCTGGTGCGGCAGCTGGGCGCCTGAAAAATGATGCTTGCTGTCACGAACATGTCATATTTGCTACTTAATATAGCGTTTGTGCAGGGTTGACCTGTCGTAACCAGTCTCAATCAAGAGGATTCCTCTATGTTCAAACGCGTTCTATTGCAGGTTTCGGTCGGTATCGCTTTCGGCGCCGCCTCCTTGGCCGCCCATGCCGCCGATATTACCGGTGCTGGCGCTTCCTTCCCCTATCCCATTTACGCGAAATGGGCTTCTCAATACCACCAGGAAACCGGCAACCGGGTCAATTACCAGTCCATCGGTTCGGGCGGCGGCCAGCAGCAGATCATCGCCAAGACCGTTGATTTCGGCGCCTCCGACGATCCCATGAAGGGCGACGCGCTGGAAAAGAACGGCTTGTTCCAATTCCCGGCCATCGTCGGCGGCACCGTGCCCGTCGTTAATATCGCGGGCATCGAGCCCGGCAAGCTGAAGCTGTCGGGCGCGGTTATCGCCGATATCTTCATGGCCAAGATCAAGAAGTGGGACGATGCCGCCATCAAGGCGCTGAACCCCGACCTGAAGCTGCCCTCCAGCTCCATCATCGTGGTGCACCGTTCCGACGGCTCGGGCACCACCTTCGGCTGGACCAACTATCTGTCGAAAGTATCGCCCACCTGGAAAGAGCAGGTCGGCGAAGGCAAGGCGGTAAAATGGCCCACCGGCCAGGGCGGCAAGGGCAACGAGGGCGTGGCCGCCTACGTACGCCAGCTGAAGAATTCCATCGGCTATGTGGAATACGCCTATGCCAAGCAGAACGGCCTGGCATGGACCCAACTGCAGAACAAGGACGGCAAGTTCGTGCAGCCCACGCAAGCCGCGTTTGCCGCCGCGGCAGCCAACGCCGACTGGAAGAGCGCGCCCGGCATGGGTGTGGTGCTGACCGACGAGCCGGGCGCCGATTCGTGGCCCGTCACTTCGGCCAGCTTCATCCTGGTGCACAAGAAGCAGGACAAGCCTGAAAACGGCAAGGAAGTGCTGGCCTTTTTCGACTGGGCCTTCAAGAAGGGCGGCAAGCTGGCCGAGGAACTGGACTACGTCCCGATGCCCGACAGCGTAACCCAGCAGATATCGGACGCCTGGAAGGCCGAGATCAAGGGCGCCGACGGTTCTCCCGTTTGGAAATAAGGGTTAAAAAAGGGGTTTCCAGCCTCTTTTTCCCGAACAAAGACGGTGCTGTTCCGATGGCACCGTCTTTGTTGTGTAAAAATTACGGCTTGTTCCCGGCCTGCCGGTTTGTTACAGCGTTCTTGAACCCATGTCTATCGATCCCGCGAAATGCCAGAAAAACCCGTGAAGAATAACCAGAACGCGCTCATGGACGCCCTGTTCAAGAACCTGACCCGCACGTTCGCTTTCCTTGTTTTCATCCTGCTGGGCGCCATCATGCTGTCCCTGCTGTACGGCAGCAGGGAGTCCATCGCCGCCCACGGCATCGCGTTTCTCTGGACCAATAACTGGGATCCGGTCCAGAACGTCTACGGGGCCCTGGTGCCCATCGCGGGCACGCTGCTGACCTCCATCATCGCACTGCTTATCGCGGTGCCGGTGTCCTTCGGCATCGCCATGTTCCTGACCGAGCTGTCCCCGGTATGGCTGCGCCGGCCGCTGGGCACGGCCATCGAAATGCTGGCGGCCATCCCGTCCATCATCTACGGCATGTGGGGCTTGTTCGTTTTCGTTCCCCTGTTCCAGGAATACATACAGCCCCACGTCATTGAGCTATTCGACGGCGTGCCGGTGCTGGGCGACATCTTCGCCGGCCCTCCCTTCGGCATCGGCGTCTTCACGGCTGGCCTGATACTGTCCATCATGGTCATACCCTTCATAACCGCCGTCATGCGCGACGTCTTCGAGCTGGTGCCGCCCATGCTGAAAGAATCGGCCTACGGCCTGGGCAGCACGACCTGGGAAGTCGTCTGGAAGGTGGTCCTGCCCTTCACCAAGACGGGCGTGATCGGCGGCATCATGCTTGGGCTGGGGCGCGCGCTGGGCGAGACCATGGCGGTCACCTTCGTCATCGGCAACGCCTTCAACCTGCCGTCCTCGATTTTCTCGCCTTCCAATTCCATTGCGTCGGCGCTGGCCAACGAATTCAACGAAGCCGGCGGCATGCAGAAGTCCGCGCTGCTGGAACTGGGCCTGATCCTGTTCCTGATCACGACCGTCGTGCTGGCATTTTCCAAACTCCTGCTGCTTCGCCTTTCCAAGGGCGAGGGCACTTCGCACTAAGCCGGGCCGCGCATGTTTACTTCCGATTCCATCGTCAACACCTCGAACCGGGTCTATCGCAGGCGCCAGCGCTTCAACAAGGCCATGCTCACGCTGTCCGGCGCCACGGTCGTGTTCGGCCTGTTCTGGCTGTGCTGGATCATCCTGACTCTGCTGACCAAGGGCGGATCGGCGCTGTCGCTGACCCTGCTGACGCAAAGCACGCCGCCGCCCGGCGCCGACGGCGGCCTGCTCAACGCCATCATGGGCAGCATCATGATGGCCGCCGTGGCCACCGTCATCGGCACGCCCGTCGGAGTGCTGGCGGGCACCTATCTGGCCGAATACGGCCAGCGCGGCTGGCTGGCGCCGGCCACCCGCTTCCTGAACGACGTGCTGTTGTCCGCGCCGTCCATCATCATCGGCCTGTTCATCTACGCCGTGTACGTGGCGCATGTGGGTCATTACTCGGGCTGGGCCGGCGCCCTGGCGCTGGCCATCCTGGTGGTGCCCGTGGTGGTGCGCGCCACCGACAACATGCTGATGCTGGTGCCCAACAGCCTGCGAGAGGCCGCCGCCGCCCTGGGCTGCCCGCAGTGGCGCATCGTCATGTACATCTGTTACCGGGCGGCGCGCTCGGGCATCGTCACGGGCGTGCTGCTGGCGGTCGCCCGTATTTCCGGCGAAACGGCCCCCTTGCTGTTTACCGCCCTGAACAACCAGTTCATGTCGATGAACATGAATGCGCCCATCGCCAACCTGCCCGTGGTCATCTTCCAGTACGCCGCCAGCCCCTACGAGGACTGGAACCGCCTTGCCTGGGCCGGCGCCGTGCTGATCACCCTGCTGGTGCTGGGCATCAATATCGCCGCCCGCAGCCTCTTCCGTAAATAACACGTGGCAAGAAGCTTCGCTACTTGCCGGGACACGACTATGCAAACCTCCACCTCAGCCGAACGCGTCAAACTGGAAGTCAAGAACCTGAACTTCTACTATGGCAAGTACCAGGCCATCAAAGACGTCAACTTGTCCATCAAGGAAAACAAGGTTACCGCCTTCATCGGCCCGTCGGGTTGCGGAAAGTCGACGCTGTTGCGTACCTTCAACCGCATGTACGAGCTGTATCCCGGCCAGCGCGCCGAGGGCGAGATCAACCTGGACGGCGAGAACCTGCTGACGTCCAAGATGGATATTTCGCTGATACGTGCCAAGGTCGGCATGGTGTTCCAGAAGCCCACGCCGTTTCCCATGAGCATCTACGACAACATCGCTTTCGGCGTGCGCCTGTTCGAAAAGATCAGCAAGGGCGAAATGGACGAGCGCGTCGAATGGGCCCTGACCAAGGCGGCGCTGTGGAACGAGGTCAAGGACAAACTCCATCAAAGCGGCAACGGCCTGTCGGGCGGCCAGCAGCAGCGTCTTTGCATTGCGCGCGGCGTGGCCATCAAGCCCGAGGTCCTGCTGCTGGACGAACCTTGCTCGGCGCTTGATCCGATATCGACCGCCAAGGTCGAAGAGCTGATCGCCGAGCTCAAGTCCGACTACACCGTGGTCATTGTGACCCACAACATGCAGCAGGCGGCCCGCTGTTCCGACTACACGGCCTATATGTACCTGGGCGAGCTCATGGAATACGGCGAAACCGACCAGATATTCGTCAAGCCCGCCCGCAAGGAAACCGAAGACTACATCACGGGCCGCTTCGGCTGATCCGAATCCCGGCGGCCGCCACTTGTGTGGCGGCCCGCAGCAAGCAAAGACCATTCGGGCATCAAGGTTTACCCTTTGATTTCCGCCTAAAGTCTGATTCAAGATAGTTAATGTCCTTTCCTGGTTAGTCTGGGCCTGGCGCTTTTGATAACCTTCGTCGCATCCGTATGCGCAGATAAATAGAAACAGCAACGGATAGCGTTCTTACAGACGGCAAAAAGCATTTCCGCCGCGCCTGGCGCGGCATGCCGTAAAACCCCCCGAGCTGCTCGTCTTCATTCCTGTTCCAGGAAGGGCGCAGCTCGTCCTGGAAAAACACAAGAGAAGGTTTGTAGCACGTCACAGCAGTACCAAAAAGGAGATAAGCAGTGAAAGACACGCATACCCATACCAAGCAGGCCGGCTCGACGGCGCGCCGCGGTTTCCTGAAGACCGGCTCCGTGGCCGCGGGCGGCCTGCTGCTGCCCGGCGCATACAGTTCGGCCGCTTTCGCACAGAAAAAAGACTACCCCAAGCTGGGCAACTATCCGGAAGGTGTGGCGGGGGACACGGTGGTGGCGGGCCTTACCTTGGACCTGACCGGCCCGTATTCCGCCGAAGGGGCCGGCCAGAAACGCGGCTTCGAGCTGGCGGCCGAACTCATCAACAATGGCGATCCGCGCATCAAGAAGGTGTCCCCGCTGACCAAGAAGGGCATACTGGGCAAGAAGATCGTGCTGGCCATCGGCGACGCCGAAACCAAACCCAATAGCGCGGTGCAGGCCGCTACCCGCTTCATACGCCAGGACAAGGCCATGATGATCGCCGGCAGCGTCAGCAGCTCGGTCGCCATCGCCCTGCAAAACACCTGCGAACGCGCCAAGACGCTGTACTTCCCCATCATCAGCGGCTCCAGCGACACCACCGGCAAGGATTGCCGCCGCTATGGCTTCCGGCTGTGCCACCACGCTTACACCGCATCCAAGGCCATTGCGCCCGTGCTGGCCCAGGCATACGGCAAAAAAATGAAGGCTATCCACCTGGTGCCCGATTACAACTATGGCCACTCCATCCACCACTACATGAAACAGTTCACCGAGGAGCAGGGCTGGACGACCATAGACAACCCCCAGATCCACCCGCTGGGCGCGACCGACTACAGCGCCTACCTGCTGAACATTGCCAATAGCGGCGCCGACATCCTGATCAACCACGACTACGGCGCCGATGCGGTCAACTCCGCCAAGCAGGCCCACCAGTTCGGCGTCTTGAAGAACATGAAGATGTGCGTACCTTACATGCCCGCCTACATGCTCGAGGAAGTCGGCCCGGAAATCATGGAAGGCGTACACGGCACCATGGTCTTCTGGCATACCGAGTCGGAAAAGAACGAAGTCGCCAAGGACTTCGTCGAAGCCTACGAGGCCAAGTTCAATGCCAAGCCCCGCGACCCGGAGCACAACGCCTACATGACCATGTTGCTGTGGGCCGATGCGGTCGAGCGCGCCGGCACCTTCTATCCGGCCGCCGTCATCGAGGCCTTTGAAGACAGCATCAACCACAAGCGCCCCTACACCATGGGCGGCGAGGTTTACTTCCGCGCCGAAGACCATGACGGGGCGGCCAACTTCGCGGTGGTGCGCGGCAAGAAGCCGTCCGACATCAAGAACAAGGACGATCTGGTCGACGTCGTGGCCGTGGCCAACGGTGTGGATACCCTGCCGCCCATCGGTTATGCCGGCTGCAAGATGGCTCCCGCCGCCTAGGCGGCGATCCGCTTGGTTTCATAACAAAAAAGAAGGGAGACAGTATGCCTAGCCTGGGCCTATTCATGTCACAAGTGTTCAATGGCCTTGCGCTGGGGGTGCTGCTCTCCCTCATCGCGGCCGGCCTGACTATCATCTACGGCACGCTCGGAGTCATCAACTTTGCGCACGGCGCCCTGTTCGTGGTGGGCGCCTATGCCGGATTTTCCATTTTCACGTCTACCGGCTCGTTTTTGCTCAGCATCGCGGGCGGCTCGCTGGCCGCCATGGTCGTGGGCCTTATCCTGGAGCGCGGCCTGATCAAGCGCTTCTACAACCGTCCCGTCGAGGACCAGATACTGGTCACCTTCGGGATCAGCATCGTCCTGGTCGAAATCATCCGCGCCATCTACGGCGGGGTGGGGCAGCGCGTGCCCGTTCCTGTCTGGGGCCAGGGCGTGGTCGACATGGGTTTCGTCGTCTATCCCCTGTATCGCATCCAGATCCTGGCCATCGCCACGGGCGCGCTGGGCCTGTGCTGGCTGGTGCTGTACCGCACCCGGCTGGGTCTCATCATCCGCTCGGGCATCGAAGACGCGCTCATGACGCGCTTGCTGGGCATCAACATCCAGCGCGCCTTCCTGGTGGTGTTCGGCGTCGGCGCGGCCGCCGCCGGCTTTGCCGGCATGATCTACGCGCCCATCGTTTCCATCGTTCCCGACATGGGTTTCCGGGTGTTGATCCAGTCCTTCGTGGTGGTGGTGCTGGGCGGCGTCGGGTCCTTTCCGGGGGCCATACTCGGCGGCTTGATCGCGGGCCAGATCCTTAGCCTGACCTCGCTGTTCAATCCGGTTTATTCCGACGTCATGCTGTTCGCAGCCATGGCGCTGGTGCTTATTTTGCGGCCGCAAGGCCTGTTGGGCGTGGAGGGCAGGGCATGAGTCAGACGGATAATTCCACGGCTATCGAAGCCGGCGCGATGCGGGGCCGGTCGTCCGGCGCGGCCATAAGGCCGGGTGCGGCCTTGCGCCGCCGCTATGGGGTCGAGTTCATCACCGCCATGGTGCTTTGCGCGGCTCCCTTCCTGGCGCCGCTGATCGGCGCGGGCCCCGACCTGCTGGGCCGCGTGCTGATCTGGGGATTGTTCGGCCTGGGCTTCGACTTGCTGTTCGGCTATGCCGGCCTGCTGTCCTTCGGCCAGGCCGCCTTCTACGGCACCGGCAGTTTCGTGACCGCCTACCTGCTGACCATCGGCATCATCCCCAATATGCTGTTGGCGCTGGTGGTGGCCATGCTGGTGGCGTCGGTACTGGGCCTGCTCATCGGCTACCTGACGCTGCGCCGCAGCGGCATTTACTTCGCCATGAGCACGCTGGCCTTCGCCGAAATGATCTACTTTCTGGAATTCGGTCCATTGCGCGACTGGACAGGCGGCGAGAACGGCATACCGGGCATTCCGGAACCCGCCATCGACCTGGGCTTCTTCAGCTACGTCATCCAGCCGGGCTGGCCCATGTACACCTTCCTGGCGGCCATGTTCTTCGTGGGCTTCCTCATCGCCCGGCGTATTTCGCTGTCCCCCTTCGGCGTCATCCTGACTGCCATACGCGGCAATCCGGTGCGCGCCATGGCGGTGGGGCATCGCATCCAGCGCTACAAGCTTGCCGTATTCGTGGTCGCGGCGGCCTACGGCGGCGTGGCGGGCGGGCTGCTGGGTCTATTCCAGGGCTATATGCCGCCCGATGCCTTCAACCTGCATACCTCGGCGGAACTGGTCATACAGACGGTCATGGGCGGCGCGGGAACCTTGTTCGGGCCTTTGCTGGGCGCCCTGATCTGGCTCTATCTGTTCGAAGTCCTGCAGTTCGTCGAGTCGGTCGGGCCGTATTGGCGGCTGATACTGGGCGTCATCTTCGTGGTGCTGGTCACGGTGTTCCGGCGCGGAATCTGTGGCGAGTTCATCGCCTGGCGCGACAAGCGCATGGCGCGCCGCATGAGCCGGGCGGTCGATGCCGGCCTGGGCCGCGCTACCGCGCAGCCAAGCGGCGGGGTGCAGTTGCAGATGCGTCTATCGGCACCGGCCGCGGCGGGCAAACCCGTGCTGCAAGCCGACAATATCGCCAAGCATTATGGTGGGCTCAAGGCCGTCAAGGGCGTTTCCATCGCCGTGCACGAAGGCGAGCTGCGCGGCCTGATCGGCCCCAACGGCGCGGGCAAGTCCACCTTCTTCAAGATGCTGGCGGGCGAAATCACACCCACCAGCGGCCAGGTTTTCCTGCGCGGTGACAACATCACCGGCATAGGCGTGACCCAGGTCTGCCAGATGGGCATGAGCAAGAGCTATCAGGTCAACGAGCTGTTCGACGCCCTGACCGTGCGCCAGAACATCCTGATGTCGGTGCTGGGGCAAAAGCGCGGCTCCTTCCGCTTCGACGCCCTGGCCAGCCTGAACGGCGTCAGTGGCTGTGGCGAGCAGGTCGAGGCGGCCATGGAACTGGTCGAGCTGTCCCACAAGGCCGACACCCCGGTGCACGAATTGTCTTACGGCGAGAAGCGGCGGGTCGAGATCGGCCTGGCGTTGGCCACGGGCGCAAACGTGCTGCTGCTGGACGAGCCCCTGGCGGGCATGAGCCCCGAAGAGCGCGTGCATGCGGTGGCCTTGCTAAAGAGCATACGGCGCGGGCGCACGGTACTTATTGTGGAACACGACATGGACGCCATGTTCGAATTGGCCGACAAGATCACCGTTCTTTATGACGGCAACTTCCTCGCGGAAGGCACCCCGGAAGAAATCCAGGCCAATAAGGCGGTGCAGGAAGCGTATCTCGGAGGCGTGGAGGAATCATGAGTCTGCTCGAAGTCAACGGTATCAATACCTTTTACGGTGATTCGCACATTTTGTTCGATGTTGCGCTTGAAGTCCGCGAGAACGAGGTCGTGGCCCTGCTGGGCCGCAACGGGGCGGGCAAGTCGACCCTGCTCAAGACTCTGGCGGGGGCGCTGACGCCGCAGTCCGGCACCATCACCTTCGCGGGCACGCCCATCCACAAGATGCCGGCCCACGAAATCGCCAGGCTGGGCCTGCAACTGGTGCCCGAAGAGCGCCGGGTCATAGGCGGCATCACCGTCCATGAAAACCTGCAGCTGGCCGCCATGACGGCCAAGAAGCCGCTCGGCTACGACGAGATCTATCGCACCTTTCCGCGCCTGGACGAACGGCGCGGCAACAAGGGGCGGGAGCTTTCCGGGGGCGAGCAGCAGATGGTCGCCATTGCGCGCGCCATGATCCGCGATGCGCGCCTCATCTTGCTGGACGAGCCCTTCGAAGGCCTTGCCCCGCTCATCGTGCGCGACCTCATGAATGTCTGCCAGGAACTGGCCAGGCAGGGCCGCACCATCGTCGTGGTTGAACAAAACGTCACCGCGGCGCTGTCCATGGCCGACCGCTGCTATTTGCTCAACACCGGCCACATCGTGTTCGGCGGCACTTCCCAGGAATTGCAGCAAAAGCCTGAAATCACCAGCCGCTATCTTGGGGCGGCTGCGTAAGCCCATGTATATGTAGAAGCAGGAGAATTAGTCATGTCGTCCACCATTGATTCCATACTTGTCGAAAGCCGGGTTTTTCCGCCTTCGGCCAAGACGGTCGCGGGAGCGACGATTTCCGGTATGGAGAACTACAAGGCGCTATGCGAGGAAGCCGAGCAGGATTTCGACGGCTTCTGGACCCGCCTCGCGCGCGAGCATCTGCAATGGCGCAAGCCCTTTACCCGGGTGCTCGACGAATCGAATGCGCCGTTCTACACCTGGTTCGACGACGGCGAGCTGAACGTGTCCGAGAACTGCCTGGACGTGCATCTTGAGAACGGCAATGCCGACAAGACCGCCCTGATCTTCGAGGCGGACGATGGCGGTGTGCAGACGGTCAGCTACCGCCAATTGCATGCGCGCGTCTGCCGCATCGCCAACGGCATCAAGGCGCTGGGCTATGCCAAGGGCGACAGGGCCATCATCTATCTGCCCATGTCCATCGAGGCCATCGCCACCATGCAGGCCTGCGCCCGGCTGGGCATTACGCATTCCGTGGTGTTCGGCGGCTTTTCGGCAAAAAGCCTGCACCAGCGCATCGTCGACGTGGGCGCCGCCCTGGTCATCACCGCCGATGCGCAATTGCGCGGCGGGCGGGCCATACCCCTGAAGGCGGCCGTGGACGAGGCGCTGGCCGACGAGGGCGGCGACGTGGTCGGCAAGGTCATCGTGTACCGGCGCGCCGGCATCGACGTCGCCTGGAACGACAAGCGTGACGTCTGGCTGCACGATCTGGAAGACGGGCAGCCCGATACCTGCGAAGCCGTCGCGGTTTCGGCCGAACACCCCCTGTTCATCCTGTATACCTCGGGTTCCACCGGCAAGCCCAAGGGCGTGCAGCACTCGTCGGCGGGTTACCTGTTGTGGGCTTCCTTGACCACGAAATGGGTGTTCGACACCCGGCCCGACGATGTGTTCTGGTGCACCGCCGACGTGGGCTGGGTAACGGGCCATAGCTATATCGCCTACGGGACCTTGGCGGCCGGGCTGACCCAGGTAGTGTTCGAGGGCATCCCCACCTATCCGGATGCGGGCCGCTTCTGGCAGATGATAGAACGCCATAAGATCAGCATCTTCTATACGGCGCCCACCGCCATACGCTCGCTGATCAAGGCCTCGCAAGCCGACCCGGCCACGCATCCGCAGCGCTATGGCCTTTCCAGCTTGCGCCTGCTGGGCTCGGTGGGTGAACCCATCAACCCGGAAGCCTGGATCTGGTACTACAACAATGTGGGCAACGGCCGTTGCCCCATCGTCGATACCTGGTGGCAGACCGAGACCGGCGGCCACATCCTGACGCCTTTGCCGGGCGCCACGCCGCTCAAGCCCGGTTCGTGCACCTTGCCCTTGCCCGGCATTTCCACGGGCGTGGTCGACGAAGCCGGCAACGAGGTGCCTTCCGGACGCGGCGGCTTCCTGGTCATCAAGAAGCCCTGGCCGGCCATGATACGCGCGGTGTGGGGCGACCCGGAACGTTTCAAGAGCAGCTACTTTCCGCCCGACCTGAAAGGCTATTACCTGGCCGGCGACAATGCCCAGCGCGATGCCGACGGCTACTACTGGATCATGGGCCGCAGCGACGACGTGCTAAGCGTGTCGGGCCACCGTCTGGGCGGCACCGAGATCGAATCGGCCCTGGTGGCCCATGAACTCGTCGCGGAGGCCGCTGTAGTGGGGCGCCCGGATGCCACTACGGGCGAGGCCATCGTGGCCTTCGTGATGCTCAAGGTGCCGGTGCCCGATGGCCGGCAGGCCGAAGCCATCGCCAAGCAATTGCGCGACTGGGTCGCCGGCGAGGTCGGCCCGATTGCCAAGCCGCGCGACATACGTTTCGGCAACAACCTGCCCAAGACCCGGTCCGGAAAGATCATGCGCCGCCTGTTGCGCGTGGTGGCCGAAGGCAAAGAGGTCACGCAGGATGTGTCCACACTTGAAAACCCCGATGTCCTGAAGCAGTTCACCGGCGTTTACTGACCCTGTCGGGGCGGTGAGCGGGCTGGATATTCCCTGTGAAGTCAAGGGCTTCCAGCCCTTCGGGGCCGGGGGTTTTCCTCCATGGATATAAGTGGGCGTCTCATTAGAATCGAGGCACGAATGAGCGCGGCAAACTGCGAATCGGTCGTCTTGATCATTATGTGTTGTAAAGCCATTGTGTATTGGGGGGTATGGGTTCGTGATGGAGTCGCAGCAACTGGACAGCGACGCGGTGAACCGCGTCGGCGTGCTGGTCGGCGGCCTTAGCCGGGATTTCGCCGACTCGACCATATTGACCGATCATTCGCACGAAATGGGTCAGCTCAAATTCGCCCTGAGCGGCGTCATGGTGGTGGCCAGCACCGATGGCCATTGGGTCGTGCCGCCCACCCGGGCGCTTTGGCTGGCCCCCAATGTGCGCCATCGCGTGCGTATGCTGGGCAAGGTCAGGCTACGCTCGGTTTTCGTCAATCCGCAGTACCCGCATGGCTTGCCCGAGCGCAGTTGCCTGCTGCCCGCTACGCCGCTATTTCGCGAGGTTATCGCCGAAGTCGCGGGCTCCACGTCCAAAGCGCTGCTCAACCGCCGGACCCGGCTGCTGATGGACTTGCTGCTTGAAGAGCTGGCCGAGGAATCCGTCACGCCGCTGCATCCGCCCGCGCCGCGCGACCATAGGCTGGCGCGCATATGCACGCATATCCAGGAGCACCTGGACGATATGAAAACCCTGCGTGAATGGTCCAAAGAGCTAGGCTACGACCAGCGCACCCTGCATCGCCTGTTCGTCCAGGAATTGGGCATGTCGTTTTTGCAGTGGCGCCAGCAGGCCAAGCTGCTGGCCGCGCTGGAATGGCTGGCCGAGGGCCGACAGGTTCTGGGCATTGCGCTCGACCTGGGCTACCAGACGCAAAGCGCCTTTACCGCCATGTTCCGGCGCAACCTGGGCATCACGCCCAGCGATTTCATCCGGTCTTTGGCTGGCGCCTGAAAGGCCGCCGACCGCCCGAGCTGCCGCAAGGGCGGGTCCGGCGAGCAGGTCTGCCGGCCTTATGGCGTCAATTCCACTTGCCGCCTTTCCCGCCTATGCTGTAGCGGCCCGCGCCCAGCAAGGCGACGGCCAGGCTGCCGAACAGGAACAGCCCCTGAAGTTCAAGACGCCATCCGCCGGTGCCCGACAGCAGAAAAAGATGCCCTATGTGCGCCAGGGCGATGGCCACCAGCATGTTCACGGCGATTAAAAGGGCGCCCAGGCGGGCTTGGAAGCCCAGGATCAGCAGCAGCGGCGCGATGACTTCGCCTATGTATACCGCCCATGCAAAGAAAGCCGGCATGCCGCGCGCCACGACCATGGCCTCGATCGGGCCTATGCCGTGCAGCAGTTTTGCGATGCCGTGGAAAAGCATGAGCACGCCTATGGTCAGGCGCAGCGTCAGTTTGCCCAGATCGTCGAGGGTGGTCGGGGACATGGCTTGAGTACTCCGTTGCGTAGGGGTGAAATCGGACGCCGGACGAGCCGGCCGGCGCCATTATATGAGGTGGAAGGCGCGGGGCCCCCGGCCGGCGGCTTATTGCCCGTCTTGCTGCCCGCTTTTTGCCTTGGCCTTGGCCAGGGCCTGATCCAGCTTGCCCGGTTCGTACTCGATGAATTCCTTGCCGCGGTAGGTGTGTACCAGGCCCTCGAACTGGGAGAAAAGGATTTTCAGCTCATCGTCGCACTGAATGAGCGCGTCGCCCTTGTCGTCGACGATGACGGCGGTGGGATGCGTGTCCAGCAGCAACTGGTGCAAATGCTCGGTGTCGCCTTCGGTGCTTAGCGGCACCAATACCTTGCCGGCCTGCATCACGGCCATGACGCTGACCAGGTATTCCAGGGATAGCGCGGCGGCGCACAGTGCGACGCGCGAGCCCGGTGTGGGGTCGTTCATTTGCAGGGCGACGGCCAGCGCCTTGATGGAGATGGCCAGTTCCGCGTAAGTGACCTGGCTGTCGGCATCTTCCATGGCGATTTCGTCGCCGTGCCGTTCTATCATGTTGTGCAGGAAATCAATGGTAAGCATGGTGTTCTTCACGGTCTGTCGTATTGTTGGAATCCAGCGAGTATAGAGATCATTAAGCGCAATTCCAGCCGTGAATCGCTAGGGTTTCCCCTTGGTTTGCTTGGCCTTGGGGGCCGGGCTTGTCCCGCCGGCCCCAGGCCTTCAACGCAGTCTCAGGTCGGTCAGTCTTTTGGCGGCGCGGTTCTGGCGGTGGCTGACTTCCGCCACCAGCCAGGCAGGCGCGCCTATGTCTTTCAGCATGTGCGCATCCATCTCCGCGACGGTGTCTATCGCGCTTACCCAGGGGTCGCCTGCTGTCTTGCGCGGGGCCGGCTCCGTCCGCGCGGCCAGGCCGTGGAGCAAGCGCGCCAGAAGGGAGCGCAGCAAGAGAAAGCGATGGGGCTGGGCGGAACCATGGGCCGTGTCCGGGACGTCGCAATTCAAGCTTGTCATAAAGCGCCTCTTTCAGAATGGGTGGATGGTTTGGTAAGAATAATCTTCCAATCCATAGGTGTGAATCGACTTGTTCTACCTATTATGGTCAGTTATGCTTACCAGCATGGCCAGACTACCCCTGAACACCCTGCCTGTTTTCCGCGCCGCCGCCGAGCTTCAAAACCTTAGGGCGGCCGCCGATGCGCTGCACCTGACGCATAGCGCCGTCAGCCAGCAGATACGTCTTTTGGAAGAGCAACTGGGTTTTCAGCTTTTCGAGCGCAGGGGGCGACGCGTGGTCTTGAATCCAGCCGGCGAGGCCTTGCTTTGCTCCGTGCAAGGTGCGCTAGCCAAACTGGATGACGGCGTACAGGCCGCCGCGGCGGCCGCATGCGGACTGGAGCAGCGCTTGCGGGTGACGGTGCTGCCCTCATTCGCCCAGCGCTGGCTGCTGCCGCGCATGCATCGATGGCGCCAACGGCATCCCGATATTGCGCTCGAGGTGGACGTTTCCCAGCAGGCCCTGGATTTGCAGCGCGAAGGTTTCCACGCAGCCTTGCGTCAGGGTGTTGGGCCCTGGCCGGGCCTGGTGTCCGAGCGCCTGTTCGACGCGCCCATGCCGCTGGTGGTGGTGGGCTGCGCCGTCGATGCGCGGCGCCTGCTGGGCCAGCCGCCGGAGGCATTGTTGCGCGAGCCCCTGCTGGGGGATCGCGAGGTATGGCGGCGCTGGTTCGAGGCGGCCGGCGTGCAGGCCCAGGTGGCGCCGGTGGCGCAGTTCAACGACATGGGCCTGATGCTGCAGGCGGCGGAACAGGGCATAGGCCTGACTCTGGTCCGCGAGCTGCTGGCGGCCGACGCCATCCGCGATGGCCGCTTGATCAGGCTTTCACCGATAGAGGTGGAATACGAAACCGGGCACACCTACCACCTTGTGTACCCGCCGGCCTTGCGCGATTGGCCGCCCTTGGCTGCCTTGCGGGCGTGGATAGGCGATGAGCTCGAGCTTTCGTGCCGGTCCTTGAGGGCGGGCGGCGGCGGTTTGTCCTGATCCGACCGACGCCGCCATGGCGGGAAGTTATCGATGGGCCACGGTGTCGGATGGGCGTGCATCATAGCGGTTGGTGCGGCGCGCGCGCCAGTTCGCACGCATGGAATTGGCGACCAAGGAATAGCGAAGGGGTAATATAGTCGGCAACGGTTGACGCTCGCCCCGCGATGCCTGAGCGCTTGTGCCGCCGCTATACATAACGAAAGCATACGAGACTTACAGACCAAGGATACCCCATGCTGCCCCTGAACCCTTCCAGCTACGAAGATGCTGTCGATCGATTTCGCTGGGATATTCCGGCGCGCTACAACATCGGCGTCGATGCCTGCGCCAAATGGGCCGAGCGGGACCCGGGCAGGCTGGCGCTGGTCCATGTCGACCAGCATGGCAAGGCGCGAGACTACAGCTTTGGCGAGATGCACGAGGCGTCCAACCGGCTGGCCAATTTATTCCTGGCCCTGGGCGTGGAAGCGGGCGAGCGCATCGGCATTTTGCTGCCCCAGGCACCGGAAACGGCCTTCGCCCATATTGCCGCCTACAAGATAGGCTGCATCGCCATCCCCTTGTTCACGCTGTTCGGGGCCGAGGCCTTGCGATATCGGCTGGGCGACAGCGGGGCCAGGGTGGTCGTGACCAATGCCGAAGGCGCGGCCAAGCTGGCCGAGATACGCGGCCAGTTGCCGGCCTTGCAGACCGTGCTGACGATAGACGGCGCACAAGACGGCACCCTGGACCTGCATCGTGAAATGAAGCGGCATGGCACCGACCTGGTCCCGGTCGATACGGCGGCCGATGATCCGGCCGTCATCATCTATACCTCGGGCACCACCGGCCAGCCCAAGGGGGCCTTGCACGCGCACCGCGTGCTGCTGGGCCACCTGCCGGGCGTGGAGATATCGCATAATCTCTTCCCGCAAGAAGGCGACCGGATGTGGACGCCGGCCGACTGGGCCTGGATAGGCGGCCTGTTCGACGTTCTGCTGCCGGCCTGGCATCACGGCATCGCCGTGGTGGCGCACCGCTTCAAGAAATTCACCCCGGAAAGCGCCTTCCAGTTGCTGCAGGACTATGGCGTGCGCAACACCTTCCTGCCGCCCACCGCATTGAAGATGATGCGTTCGGTCGACAAGCCCGAATCGCGCTGGAACTACCGCTTGCGGTCCGTGGCCAGCGGCGGTGAATCCCTGGGGGCGGAGCTGCTGGATTGGGGCAGACGCAGCTTCGGCCTGACCATCAACGAATTCTACGGGCAGACCGAATGCAATATGACGGTCTCCTCCTGTGCCGACATCGTGCCCACGCGTCCCGGAGCCATAGGCCGCGCCGTTCCAGGCCACACCCTGGCCATCGTCGACCAGCAGGGCAAGGTGTTGCCGGCGGGAACCAACGGCAGCATCGCGGTCCGGCGTCCGGACCCGGTGCTGTTCCTGCAATACTGGAACAACCTCAAGGCCACGGAAGAAAAGTTCGTGGGCGACTGGCTGATTACCGGCGACACGGGCAGCATGGACGAGGACGGCTATATTCATTTCGTCGGGCGCAATGACGACGTAATCACGTCGGCGGGCTATCGCATCGGCCCGGGCGAGATCGAGGACAGCATACTGCAGCATCCCTCGGTGAAAATGGTCGCGGTGGTCGGCGCCCCCGATGCGCAGCGCACCGAGGTCGTGGCGGCGGTCATCGTGCTGCAGGACGGCCACAGCCCGAGCGACGGCCTGAAGCGCGAAATCCAGGAGCACGTCAAGTCGCGCCTGGCGGCGCACGAGTACCCGCGCGAGATTTTCTTCGTCGAGGAACTGCCCATGACCACCACGGGCAAGGTGATCCGGCGCGAACTGCGCCAGAGCGTCGTGCTGTGGCGCGAGCATGCCTCGAAGGCCGCGTCCTGACCGGCCTTGAAACCGGGAAGGTTGGCGGCGCGCCCGTAATCCGCTCTTATAATCCAGTCTTTGCCGCATCCCGCGCATGGGCGCGGCCCGGCGCCTTGCGGCGGGGCAATGCGGCGCATGCACAAGAAGAAGGGGGGCATGGATCATGCAAGACGTTCGCGGCGTATGGGTACAACAGGCCGTGCGGAAAATAGAGGCCGATTTCAACCGGTCGGCCGACACGCATTTGATTCCCCTGCAACTGCCGGCCTATCCGGAAGTCGACCTTTACCTGAAGGACGAGTCCAGCCATCCCACCGGCAGCCTCAAGCACCGCCTGGCGCGTTCGCTGTTCCTGTATGCCCTATGCAACGGCTGGCTGCGGCCCGACAGCACGGTCATCGAGGCTTCCTCGGGGTCCACCGCCGTTTCCGAGGCCTATTTCGCGCGGCTGATAGGCCTGCCTTTCATCGCCGTCATTCCTAAAAGCACGTCCAGGGAAAAGATCGCCGCCATCGAGTTCTACGGCGGCAAGATACATCTGGTGAATTCGGGCAAGGAAATCTACGGCGAGTCCGAACGCCTGGCCCGCGAGCTGGGCGGGCACTACATGGACCAGTTCACTTATGCGGAAAGGGCCACCGACTGGCGCAGCAACAACAACATCGCCGAATCCATCTTCAATCAGATGCGGCAGGAGCCGCATCCCGTACCGTCATGGATCGTATGCAGCTGCGGCACGGGCGGCACCACGGCCACGATAGGGCGCTACATACGCTATCAGGGCTACGACAGCCGCGTATGCGTGGCGGACCCTGAAAACTCCGTGTTCTTCGACGCCTATGCCAGCGGCGACACGAGTCTGGAGATCGAGGGCGCGTCCTTGATAGAAGGCATAGGCCGGCCGCGCGTCGAGCTGTCCTTCATCCCCTCCGTCGTCGATCGCATGATGAAGGTGCCGGATGCCGCCAGCCTGTCGGCGCTGCGCTATTTGCAGGCCAGCCTGGGGCGGCGCTGCGGAGGGTCGACGGGCACGAACTTCGTCGCCGCCCTGCGCCTGGCGCGTGAGATGCACGAAACGGGGCAGCGGGGTTCCATCGTGACCGTGCTGTGCGACAGCGGCGAGCGCTATACGCAAACCTATTACAACGACGACTGGCTGACGGCCCGGGGCTTCGATATCGGTCGCCTGGAGTCCGCGGTCCGGGATTGCGCGCAGGATGGGACGGCCCTGCCCTGGGAACTGCTGGAACATCGGCGCTGATTCCAGCCCCGGCGCTCGTGCCTGGCGCGCCGCGGTATCGCAGTCCGCCGACACATCTGCTATTTTCCGACATGCCATTTTGACGAGGATATTTCGCATGCCCGCAGCTTCCCAGCCTTTCCCGCAACCCGTCGGCTATCCCGTGCCCGATTGGGCCGCCCGCTCCCGGCCCCCGCGCGAGGCCATGGCCGGGCGCTATTGCCGCCTTGAGCCCGTGGATGTGGAGCGCCACGGCGCCCAGCTGTACCAGGCCTTCAGCCTACAGCTCGACGACCGGAACTGGACCTACACCTACGCCGGCCCATTTCCGGACGAGGCCAGTTATCTGGCCTATACCCGCAAGGTGCAGGGACAGGACGATCCGCAGCATTACGCCGTCATCGACCTTACCAGCGAGCGGGCGGTCGGCACGCTGGCGGCCATGCGCATCGATCCGTCCAACGGGGCCATGGAGGTGGGCAGCGTTTACTATTCGCCGCTGCTCAAGCGCACCCCGGCCGCCACCGAGGCGCAATATCTGCTGATGCGGCGCGCCTTCGACGAGCTGGGTTATCGCCGCTACGAATGGAAGTGCGACAGCCTGAACGCCGCCTCGCGTGACGCCGCGCGGCGCCTGGGCTTCCAGTTCGAGGGCATATTCCGCCAGGCGGCGGTGTACAAGGGGCGCAATCGCGATACGGCCTGGTTCTCCATCATCGATAGCGAATGGCCGGCCGTGCGCTTGGGCATGGAGCAGTGGCTGGCGCCTGAAAACTTCGACGCCAAGGGCGTGCAGCGGGAAAAGCTGGGGGATATGATCGCCGCGGCGCGGAAGTTTCCGTGACTAAGGCAGGCTGGCGTCCTAGATTATGGACATTTAAAGCACGGAAAATTGTTCAAGAAAAATATAGTTTGCTAAACTACAAGTGATTTCCGGCGCTACGGCGTGCGGCTTGAGTCTGAAAGGGTTGCTCTTTTCAGCGGCCTATGCAGCGTGGTATCAAGCTGAATAGGTGCCTAAAGCCCCCCTTTTGGGGGGCTTTGCTTATCTGGATGCTGAGGATGGTCGATCAAACAAGAAAAAATGGCGCCCTACAGTTTCACCTGAAGACGGGGGAGGTCGTAATTTGCAATTTCGAGACAGGTTTCGTTGTTCCCGAGATGGTTAAATCAAGACCTGTAGTCGTGATTTCCAAAAGCTCAACGCATTGGCGCAAACTATGTACTGTCGTGCCGCTTTCTACTACTACCCCTAGTAGGGTTGAAGTGTGGCATGTCTTGATGCGGAATCCGTTGGACCGAATCTTACCCCGTCACCATGCTTTCAGCCGAGCGGTCGACGTGTGGGCTAAGTGCGACATGATTACCACGGTCTGTTTTTCCAGAATCACACGGCCACATGACCGTCAGGGTGGGCAGCGTAGATATACTGCTACCAAGCTCTGCGAGGCAGACCTTGATGCCGTATTTGTTGGTGTCCGGTCTTATCTGCCAAGCGCAAAGCAGAGCGCGCCAATCTAAGAAAAGGGGCGGAGTAGACAGGGTCGTTTGGCATTGGCGGCTTCCAGCACGCCGCATGCAGATGCCGTGACTTACCAAAAACTTACCGCGCAAGGAAAAAAGCACTTACACGCAATATCGCATAAGTGCTTGTTTTCTTGTGATGTTTTGTGGTCGGGGCGAAAGGATTCGAACCTTCGACCCTCTGGTCCCAAACCAGATGCGCTACCAGGCTGCGCTACGCCCCGAATTCACAACAGCCAGCGACTATACCATAAAAAATCTAGGCGGCGTCGGCTGCGGGCGGGGATTCGGGAAGGCCGTCCGCGCTGCGTTGCACCAGCACTTTGGCGATGCGCCGTCCTTCCAATTGCAGGATGCGCAGGCGGAAGGCGCCGTTCGCCGTCGATAGCTGCAACTCGTCGCCCACCTCGGGCAGGCGGCCGAACTGGCGCAGCAGGTAGCCGGCCAGGGTGCTGAATTCGTCGTCGTCTTCTTGCAGCCCTTCGACTTCCAGCGTCTGCTCGAAATAGTGCATGTCGGTGGCGCCGTCCACGATCCAGCGGCCCTCGCCGTCGGCGATGATGTCGGGGGTTTCGTCCTCGTCGGGGAAGTCGCCGGCGATGGCCTCGAAGACGTCTATGGGGGTGACCAGCCCTTCGACGGTGCCGAATTCATTGACCACGATGACCAACTGTCCGCGCGCGGACTTCAGCGTCTGTATCAGGTCGAGGATGCGTATGGTTTCATGCACCAGGATAGGCGGGCGCAGCTTTTTCTCGTTTACCGTCCGGTGCGCGACCAGGTCGGCGATCATGTCCTTGGCGCGGCCTATGCCGACGATATCGTCCAGCGAGCCGCGGCAGACCGGGAAGAAGCCGTGGGGCGTGCGGCTGATTTCCTTGCGCAGCTCGTCGGGGTCGCCGTTCAAGTCCACCCAACTGATGTCGGTGCGCGGCGTCATGATGGAATGGACGTGGCGGTCCGCCAGCCTGAGCACGCCGCTGACCATATTGCGCTCTTCCACGCCGAAAGGCGTTTCGTCCGGAATGGGCGCGGCATCTGGAATGGGCTCGTCGGTAGCGGCGGGGCGCTTGCCCAGCATGCGCAGGATGCCTTCGGCGGTGCGTTCGCGCATGGGGCGCTGGGTATCGCGATTGCGCAAGTTGCGCCGCGCGATCTGGTTCAGCGCTTCGATGGTGACCGAGAAGCCGATGGCCGCGTACAGATAGCCCTTGGGCACTTTGAAGCCGAAGCCTTCGGCCAACAGCGCAAAGCCCACCATCAGCAGGAAGCCCAGGCAGAGTATGACCACCGTGGGGTGGGCGTTGACGAAGCGCGTCAGAGGCTTGGACGCCACCAGCATGATGCCGATGGCGATGACGACGGCGGCCATCATGACTTCCAACTGGTCGACCATGCCCACGGCGGTGATCACGGCGTCCAGCGAGAAGACGGCGTCCAGCACCACGATCTGCGTCACGATGACCCAGAAGCCGGCGTACATGCGCGAACCCGACATGGCGTGTGCTTTGCCCTCGACCCGCTCGTGCATTTCCATGGTGCCTTTGAAGACCAGAAAGAGGCCGCCGGCGATGAGGATTAGGTCGCGCCCGGAGAAGCTCATGGCGCCCACGGAGAACAGCGGTTCGGTCAGTTTGAACAGCCAGGAGATGGCCGACAGCAGCACCAGGCGCATGATCAGGGCGAGCGACAGGCCGATGACGCGCGCCCGGTCGCGTTGCGCGGGCGGCAGCTTGTCGGCCAGGATGGCGATGAAGATCAGGTTGTCGATGCCCAGAACGATTTCCAGGACGACCAGTGTCAGTAAGCCGATCCACATGGTGGGATCAAGCAGCAACTCCATTTATATTCCTTTCAGTTTCCAGTCAGCATTGTATCTTGCTTGTATCTCAGGTGTTCCTGGCGTCCGGGCATGCCGCATGCCCGGGCGTGCCGCAGCCACGCCTCAGGCCTTGGTTCGCAGCTGGGGCAGGGTATAGGCGCGGTTCTGGTACACCCAGCTTGGCCACAAAACATGGGCCAGGGCTTCACGGGCCAGGTCCGGGTCCAGCGGCATGGGGGTGTAGGACTCCGGAGCCTGGTAGCGGTACTGGGTGGCTTCCCGGTGGGGTTCCATGACCAGCAAGGTATCGCCCTTCAGGTAGCCGTAGTTTTCGCCATACTGCATCATGGCCCGGTCGCCGCCGCTGGCGGTCAGGTCGCGCCCTATCATGGGGTGCTCGGCCCGCAGGCCCATCAGGGACAGCAGGGTGGTGGGCAGGTCTATCTGGCTGATCAGGCGGTCGTCGCGCCGGGCGGCCACGTCGGCGCCGGTGATCAGGGCGGGAATGTGGAAGTGGCGCAGGGGCACCAGGTTGGCGCCGCCCACCCGCGAATCGTGGTCGGCCACGATCAGGAATACGGTGTCGTTCCAGTAGCTGGATTGCCTGGCCCGATCGAAGAACTGCCCCATGGCCCAATCGGCGTAGCGCACGGTGTTTTCCACGGTGGCCGGATTGCCCTCGGTCTGTATCCGGCCGGCGGGGTATTCCCAGGGCGAGTGGTTGCTGACCGAAAAGGCCAAGGTGAAGGTGGGCTGGTCCGGCGCGGCGTCGAGCAGGCCGTGCACGGTATTGAACATGTCTTCGTCGCTGGCGCCCCAGGTGCCGACGAAGGCGGGATTCTTGAAGGTGGGCAGGTCGTACAGGTCGTCGAAGCCGTTGCCCAGGAAGAAGCTTTTCATGTTGTCGAAGTGCGCTTCGCCGCCATAGACGAAACGCGAGCGGTAGCCGTGCTGCTTCAGGACTTGGGCCATGGTGAAGAAGTTGCTTTGCGCGCCCGACAGGCGCAGCGCCGCGTCGGACACCGTGGGCGGAAAGCCGGCGACCACGGCCTCCAGGCCGCGCACCGAGCGCGTGCCGGTGGCGTAGGCGCGGGTGAAGTTCCAGGACGTTTCGGCCAGCGCGTCCAGGTGAGGCGTGAGCCCCGCGCCGCCCAGGTTGCCCACGTACTGGGCGCCCAGGCTTTCCTGAACGATCATCACCACATTCAGCGGTCGCTCGCGGGCGCGGGCCGGCTCCTGCACGTGCAGGGTGGGTATCTCGGTCGGGCCGGCGGCCAGGCCTGCGCAACCCCGGACGACGGCATTCATGTCGTCCGCGCCCATGTCGCCGTAGACGTCGGCGGCGGAACGTTCGTTCTTCATGCTGTAGATGGCGTAGGCCACGCTGTACAGCGAATTCAGCGGCAGGGTGTTCAGCATGCTGTCGCCGCAGTACGCCACGGTCGACGGGTTGATGGGGCGGTGGCCCAGGGTGCCGCGTATCGCCAGGAAAACAACAGCCGCGGCCGCCAGCGTGAACAGGGGGCGCAGCCACCATGTCATGGGGGCGTCGGCCGGCACATGGGCGAACAGCAGCCAGCCTATCCAGGCGAATACGGCCAGGGCGGCCACCGCGCCGAAGATCACCGCCTTGTAGCCCTTCCACAGCATGCCGAAGACTTCCTGGGGGTGCTTCAGGTATTCCACATACAGGCGATTGGGCCGCGTGTCGTATTCGTCGATGAACTGGGGCGTGGACACTTCCAGCAGCACCAGCAGGAACCAGGCGAACTGGAACCACCATCCGGTGATGTCGACCGCCAGCGGCCAATGGCCCATCCAGGGGGCCAGCAAAAGCGGGATGCCGGCGATCACGGCGATCTGGTTGGCGTCGATGCGCAGGCCGCCCTTCAGTATCGGCAGCAGCCCGCCCGCTTGCCGCACGCGATCCCACTGCCAGGCCGCCAGCAGGCAACGGCTGAGCGTCAGCAGGCAGAAACTGGATACGATGAAAATCAGGCAGAGTTCGCGCATGGAGAGCAAGTAGAATGGGTCTGGTCGGCGTAGTTTAATGGCATACGCCGGTCTTGCCCGCTTATATTGCGTACAATTTATTGCTCTTCCACCTTCACGCGGCTCAGCACAGGATAGATTTCACATGTATTCCTTCAGGTTTTATTTGAAACTGGCGGGCGCGGCGGCGCTGGCCACCGCAAGCGCCACCGTTGCGGCCCAGGACGTCATCAAGATAGGCGAATTGAACAGCTACAAGACCCAGCCCGCATTCCTGGGGCCGTACAAGAAGGGCATGGAACTGGCGGTTGAACAGATCAACGCGGCCGGCGGGGTCAACGGCAAGAAGCTCGAACTGGTCGTGCGTGACGACAACTCCAATCCGGGCGACGCCGTGCGGGCCGCCGAAGAGCTGCTGACGCGCGACAAGGTCGATGTGCTGACCGGCACTTTTCTGTCGCACATAGGCCTGGCGGTCACCGATTTCGCCAAGCACAAGAAGCAGTTCTTCCTGGCCAGCGAACCGCTGACCGACAAGATAGTCTGGGCCGACGGCAATCGCTACACCTATCGTCTGCGCAACTCCACCTATATGCAGGTGGCCATGCTGATCCCAGCCGCCGTCAAGATGAACAAGAAGCGCTGGGCCATTGTCTATCCCAACTACGAATACGGGCAATCGGCGGTCGCTACCTTCAAGACGCTGCTCAAGCAGGCGCAGCCGGACGTGGAATTCGTCGCCGAGCAGGCGACCCCGCTGGGCAAGATCGATGCGGGCAATGTGGTGCAGGCGCTGGCCGATGCGCGGCCCGAGGCCATGTTCAACGTGTTGTTCGCCACCGACCTGGCCAAATTCGTGCGCGCCGCGACGCAGCGCAATTTCCTGAAAGACCTTCCGGTGGTCAGCATGCTGACCGGCGAACCTGAGTACCTGGATCCGTTGGGCGCCGAGGCTCCCGTGGGCTGGGTGGTAACCGGCTATCCCTGGTATGCGATCGACACGCCCGAGCACAATACTTTCCTCAAGGCCTATCAGGCGCGCTTCGACGACTATCCCCGCTTGGGCACCATCGTCGGCTACAACGCCATCCTGTCGCTGGCGGCCGGCATAGGCAAGGCCGGTTCCACCGATACGGAAGCCTTGATCCAGGCCTTCAAGGGGCTGGAAGTCGATACGCCCTTCGGGCGCATCAAGTACCGCGGCATCGATCACCAATCCACCATGGGCGCCTACGTCGGCACGGTGGCCGTCAAGGACGGCAAGGGCATCATGACCGATTTCAAATACGTCGACGGGGCCAGCGTGCAGCCGACCGACGAGCAGGTCCGGCAATGGCGGCCCGCGTCGGCCGACTAATTTCCTTCCAGGGCGGCGGCGCCTGACGGCGCCGCCTATTCCGCATGCACCTTACCGGTTTCATCGTTCAGTTCCTGAACGGCTTGGCAGAGGCGTCATCCCTGTTTCTGGTGGCGGCGGGGCTGTCGCTGATCTTCGGCGTCAGCCGCATCGTCAATTTCGCCCACGGCTCGCTGTACATGCTGGGCATATTCATTGCTTATTCCTTCGTCCAGTATTGGGGGCAGGGGCCGCTGGGCTTCTGGGCCAGCCTGCTGGGCGCGGCCCTGGTCGTTGGCTTGCTGGGCGCTCTGGTCGAGATGATTCTGCTGCGCCGCATTTACCAGGCGCCCGAGATGTTCCAGCTGCTGGCCACCTTCGCCCTGGTCCTGGTGTTCAACGATATGGCGCTGTGGCTGTGGGGGCCGGACGACCTGCTGGGCCCCCTGGCGCCCGGGCTGAATGGCTCCCTGCGGATTTTCGACCGATACCTGCCGGTGTACGACCTGGTGCTTATCGTTCTGGGGCCGGCGGTGTTGCTGGCCTTGTGGCTGCTGCTGACACGCACCCGCTGGGGCACGCTGATACGCGCCGCCACCCAGGACCGTGAAATGCTCGGCGCCCTGGGCGTGAACCAGGCCTGGCTTTTTACCGGCGTGTTCGCGCTGGGCGCCTTCCTGGCAGGACTGGGCGGGGCCGTACAGATTCCACGCCAGCCCGCCAGCCTGGGGCTGGACTTGAGCGTGATCGGCGACGCCTTCGTGGTGGTCGTGGTCGGCGGCATGGGGTCGATACCGGGCGCTTACCTGGCGGCGCTGATCATTGCCCAGTTGAAGGCCTTGTGCATTGCCCTGGGCGTGATCGACATCGCCGGCATCAGCGTGGCCTTTCCCAAGCTCACCCTGGTGGTCGAGTTCATCTTCATGGCCTTCGTGCTGGTTTTCCGTCCCTGGGGCCTGCTGGGCAAGCCCTTGACGTCCGTCCGCCAGGCCGGCCAGCCGGAGGCCCCGCTGCGCGCGCCCGGCCCGGCCTTCAAGTGGCTGGCGCTGGTGCTGCTTGCGGGCTTCGCCTTGTTGCCCAGCTTGTCCGGCGTCTTGCCCTATGTGCCGGTGCTGGCCCAGGACATGCTGATCGCCGTGCTGTTCGCCGTCAGCCTGCATTTCATGATGGGCTTGGGCGGGATGCCGTCCTTCGGCCACGCCGCTTATTTCGGGATAGGCGCCTATGCCGCGGCGCTGCTGTTCAAGTCGGCCGGCCTGGGCATGGCGGCCGCGCTGTTCTCGGCCCCGCTGGCCACCGGCCTGGCGGCCGTGGTTTTCGGCTGGTTCTGCATACGCCTGACGGGCGTCTACCTGGCCATGCTGACCCTGGCCTTCGCCCAGATCGTATGGTCCGTCGTCTATCAATGGGATGAGGTAACGGGCGGCTCCAACGGCATCGTGGGGATCTGGCCCGAGGCCTGGCTGTCGGGCCATGCCTATTATTACTTTACGCTGGCGGTGCTTGCCGTGGCCATCTTCCTTGTGCGCCGCATGGCCTTTGCTCCTTTCGGCCACGCCCTGCGCGCGGTGCGCGACTCGGCCCTGCGCGCCGACGCCATCGGCTTGAACGTGAAGGGCGTGCAATGGACCGCCTTCATCATTGCCGGCCTGCTGGCCGGCCTGGCCGGAGCGCTGTACGTATTTTCCAAGGGCAGCACCTCGCCCGAGGTCATTACGGTGGGCAAGTCGGTGGACGGCCTGGTCATGGTGCTGCTGGGCGGCATACAGACCTTGTCGGGGCCGATAGTCGGCGCCGCGGGCTTCACCCTGCTGCAGGATTATTTCGTGGGCATCACCGAATACTGGCGCGCCCTGTTCGGCGCCGTCATCCTGCTTATCGTCCTGATCTTCCCGCAAGGCATCGCGGGGTACGCCGGCATGCTGCTGCGGCGCTGGAGGGCGGCATGAGCCTGCTTCAAGTCACCGGGCTGAGCAAGCATTTCGGCGGCAACAAGGCGGTGGATGCGATCAGCTTCCAGCTGCGGGCCGGCGAACTGCTGGCGTTGATAGGACCCAACGGAGCCGGCAAGTCCACCACCTTCAATATGGTGGGCGGCCAGTTGCGGGCTTCCGCGGGATCCGTGCTGCTGGATGGCGTCGAGCTGCTGGGCCTGCCCACGCGCAAGATTGCGCGGCTGGGCGTGGGCCGCACATTCCAGATCGCCGCCACCTTCGCATCCCTGACCGTGTTGGAAAACGTGCAGGCCGCACTACTGTCGCATCACCGCAAGGTGTATGCGTTCTGGCGCCCGGCCTCGTCGTTGTACCGGGACGAGGCCATGAGCTTGCTGGGCCATGTCGGCATGGCGGAGCAGGCGGGGCGCGCCTGCAGCGAGCTGGCCTACGGCGATGTAAAGCGGGTGGAGCTGGCCATGAGCCTGGCTGGCAGTCCGCGCCTGCTGCTGATGGACGAACCCACGGCCGGTATGGCGCCCGCCGAACGCCACGCCCTGGTGGGCCTGGTCAAGAAGCTGGTGGTGGAGCGCAATATGGCGGTGCTGTTCACCGAGCACAGCATGGACGTGGTGTTCGCCTATGCTGATCGCGTCATCGTTCTGGCGCGGGGCCAGCTGATCGCCGAGGGCGGCGTCGACGAAGTGCGCCGCCACCCCAAGGTCCAGGAAGTCTATTTCGGAACCGGCCGGACCTTCCAGGCGGATGCCGTGGGAGCCGTCACATGAGTCATGCAAGAGCCGTGCCGGACAAGACCGGGCGCGAGGCGCTGTTGTCCGTGACAGGCCTGAATGCGTGGTACGGAGCCGCGCACATATTGCACGACGTCGATCTACGGGTGGAGCGGGGCGAGGTCGTGGCCTTGATGGGGCGCAACGGCGCCGGCAAATCAACGACGCTCAAGTCCATCATGGGGCTATTGCCGCAACGGCAGGGCGATGTGACATTCATGGGGCAGGGCTTGCAAAGAAAGCAGGCCTATGAAATTGCGCGCCTGGGCCTGGGCTATGTGCCCGAAGATCGGCGTATTTTCACGGACCTGACGGTCATGGAAAACCTGGCGGCCGGCCGACAGCCGGAGCGGACCTGGCCCGACGGCAGCCCCGGGCTCAATTGGACGCTGGATGCGGTATTCGAGCTGTTCCCGAATCTGGCGGGCATGCGCCACCGCTCGGCCGGGGCCATGAGCGGTGGCGAGCAGCAGATGCTGACGGTGGCGCGCACCCTGATGGGCAACCCGTTCTGCCTTTTGCTGGACGAGCCGTCCGAAGGTGTGGCGCCGCTGATCGTGGAGCAGATGGCCGACATGATCCTGGCATTGAAGGCCAGGGGCGCCAGCGTGCTGCTGTCCGAGCAGAACATCCATTTCGCGACACTGGTGTCGGACCGCGCCTATGTGCTGGAAAAAGGCGTGATCCGCTATGCCGGCGGCATGGCCGAACTGGCCGCCAACGACGAGGTGCGCAGCGCCTATCTGGCGCTTTAGCCCCTCGTCCGGTTCGCCGGGCCGCGTCAGGCCACCCGTTCCTGCTTTGCCGTGCCGCGGTAGTTGTCCAGCAATTGCGTGCGCCGCGCTTGCGCTGCCAGCAGATTCTTTTCCTTTACGTGGCCGTAACCCCGTATGTCTTGCGGAAGATTGGCCAGTTCGATGGCTGTGGCCAGCTTGCCGTCCGTGAGGCTGGCGTTGAATTCCTGGATCAAGGCCAGGTAGTCGTCCACCAGCAGGCGTTCATGGCGCCTTTCGGCTGTGCGCCCGAATACATCCAGCGGGGTGCCGCGCAAGCCCTTCATGCGGGCCAGCGCCTTGAACACGGTCATTACCCAGGGGCCGTATTTTTTCTTGACCAGTTCACCCTTGTCGTTGCGCTTGGCCAGCAGCGGCGGCGCCAGATGAAAGTGCAATTGATAGTCCTTGCCCGGTTCACCCGCGAACTGCGCGCGCAGTTTTTCGGTGAAGGCGGGGTCGGTGTAAAGCCGGGCGACCTCGTATTCGTCTTTATAGGCCATGAGCTTGGCCAGGTTGACGGCTGCCGCGCGCGTCAGGCGCAAGCCCTTGCCCGATGCCAGGCCGGATTCCTTGGCGCGCAGCTGTTCGACCGCCGCCGCGTAGCGGCGCGCATAGGCCGCGTTCTGGTAGCCGGTCAGCCATTGGACGTTGCGTTGGATGACAGCGTCCAGGGTCTCGGGCATGGCGATCAATTGCGCGGTCTTGTCGGCCTTGTTCATGTCCGGGGCGATGGCGGCCACGCCCTGATGGGCGGCGGCGCGGCCCCATTCGAAGGCCGACAGGTTTTTTTCCACCATGACGCCGTTTAGTTCGATGGCGCGCCGCAGGCTTGCGCCGGATAGCGGTATCCAGCCCTTTTGCCATGCGTAGCCCAGCAGCAGGGGGTTGGCGTAAATGGCGTCGCCCAGCAGGTAGACGGCCAGGGCGTTGGCATCCAGGAACTCGCATACCCCGCCTATGGCATCGGTCAGGGTGGTGTGCGCCGCGGCCTGGGGGAAGCGCCATGAGGGGTTCTTGATGAAATCGGCCGTGGGTATGGGCGCGCTGTTGATGGCGGCACGGGTTTCGTCCTTGCGCACTTTCGACAGAACTTCAGCCGAGGTGGTGACGATGGCGTCGCAGCCTATGACGAGTTGGGCCTCGCCGGTGGCGATGCGGGTTGCGTGCAAGTCGTCGGGCTGCCGGGCTATCTGCACGTGGCTGAGCACCGCGCCGCCTTTCTGGGCCAGGCCGGCCATGTCCAGCACCGTCACGCCCTTGCTTTCCAGGTGGGCGGCCATGCCCAGCAGGCCGCCTATGGTGACCACGCCGGTGCCTCCTATGCCGGTCACCAATATGCCGTAAGGCCCGTCGATGGCCGGCAATTGCGGATCAGGCAGGTCTGTGGCCGGTGCGCCCGCCGCCTTGGGTTCTTGCGCTTGCGGCTTTTTCAGTTGCGCGCCTTCGGCGGTGATGAAGCTGGGGCAGAAACCGTTGACGCAGGAAAAGTCCTTGTTGCAGGAAGACTGGTTGATCTTGCGCTTGGTGCCCAACGGCGTTTCCAGCGGTTCGACCGACAGGCAGTTGGATTTGACCGAGCAGTCGCCGCAGCCTTCGCAGACGGTGTCGTTGATGAAGATCCGGCGCGCCGGGTCGGGGTAGGCGCCGCGCTTGCGCCGGCGCCGTTTTTCGGTGGCGCAGGTCTGGTCGTAGACCAGCACGGTGGTGCCTTCGGTGTCGCGCAATTCGCGCTGCACGCGGTCCAGTTCGTCGCGATGGTAGACGGGCGCATTGCCGGCCAGGGCAATGCCTTGGTATTTCTCGGGCTCGTCGGTCACGACCACCACCTTCCTGGCGCCTTCGGCATGCACCTGGGCGATCACATCGGTGACCTTCAGCACGCCGTCGACGGGCTGGCCGCCCGTCATGGCCACGGCGTCGTTGTACAGGATCTTGTAGGTGATGTTGGCATTGGAGGCGATGGCGGCGCGTATGGCCAGAATGCCCGAATGGAAATAGGTGCCGTCGCCCAGGTTGGCGAAAACGTGCTTTTCCTTGGTGAAGGACTTCTGGCCTATCCAGGCCGCCCCTTCGCCGCCCATGTGGCTGAAGGTTTCGGTCTTGCGGTCCATCCAGATGGCCATGTAGTGGCAACCTATGCCGGCCAGCGCGCGCGAGCCTTCGGGCACGTTGGTCGAGGTGTTGTGCGGGCAGCCGGAACAGAACCAGGGCTTGCGGTCCATGGACGGGGCCGGGGCTTGCAGCTCGCGGTCCTTGGCGTCGATGATGGCGATGCGCGCCGCGATGCGGGCGCGCAGCTCGGCCGGCAGCTCGGTCTTTTCCAGCCGGCGGGCGATGGCGCGTGCGATCAGGGCGGGCGATAGTTCGCCGCGCGCCGGCAGCAGCCACTGGCCGCGCGGTATCGACCATTCTCCGCCGGCATTGTCTTTTTCGTCGAACTTGCCGTACACCTTGGGGCGCACGTCGTCGCGCCAGTTGTACAGCTCTTCTTTCAGTGCGTATTCCAGGATTTGGCGTTTTTCCTCGACCACCAGGATTTCTTCCAGCCCGGTGGCGAATTCGCGGGCATCGCGCGCATTCAGGGGCCAGACGCAGCCGACTTTCATCAGGCGTATGCCCAGTTGCGCACAGGCGGCTTCATCCAGGCCCAAGTCGGCCAGCGCCTGGCGGGTATCCAGATAGGCCTTGCCGGCCGTCATGATGCCGAAGCGCGGGCGCGGCGAGTCGATGACGATGCGGTTCAGCTTGTTGGCTCGCGTGTAGGCCAGGGCCGCATACCACTTGTAGTCCATCAGCCGCGCTTCCTGAGCCAGCGGCGGGTCGGGCCAGCGTATGCTCAGCCCGTCGGGCGGCATCACGAAGTCTTCGGGAATGACGATGCGCGCGCGGTCCGGATCGATTTCGACCGAGGCGGTGGACTCCACCACTTCGGTGACGCATTTCATGGCGACCCACAGGCCCGAGTAACGGCTCATGGCCCAGCCGTGCAGGCCGTAGTCCAGGTATTCCTGCACATTGGAAGGGTAGAGCACCGGAATGCCCGCCGCCAGAAGGTCGTGCTCGGATTGGTGGGCCACGGTGGACGATTTGGCGCCATGGTCGTCGCCGGCCAGGACGAGCACCCCGCCGTGCGGAGACGTGCCGGCCGAGTTGGCGTGCTTGAGCACGTCCATGGAGCGGTCCACGCCCGGGCCTTTGCCGTACCACATGCTGAAGACGCCGTCGCGTGTGGCATCGGGGTATAGCGTGACCTGCTGCGTGCCCCAGACGGCCGTTGCGGCCAGGTCTTCGTTCAACCCGGGCTGGAACACGATGTCGTGCTCCTTCAACTGCGTCTTGGCTTTCCAGAGCGCCTGGTCCAGCGCGCCTAGCGGAGAGCCGCGATATCCGGAGATAAAGCCGGCGGTGTTCAGGCCGGCGAGCTTGTCCCGGGCCTGTTGCAGCATGGGCAGACGCACCAGGGCCTGGGTGCCGCTCATGTAGGCGCGACCTCTTTCCAGCGTGTATTTGTCGTCTAGCGATACCTGGGCGAGCGTCGATAACGCCGCCTGATCGAGGGGAGCATTCATCGGGGCAGTCTCCTGTGCATATGCCGTTCTACTTATGAACCTAGTGTATGAGCTTGGATCGATATCGTAAAATCAAATTTTCAGCTATCAGGTATTGGAAAAACAGATGAAGAGCGAGGTTACCCTGCGGCAGTTCCGCTATTTCATCGCCGCGGCCACTTCCGGGCAGTTTTCCAGCGCGGCGGTGGCCGAACACGTGTCCCAGTCGGCCATCACCAGCGCCGTGCAGAGCCTGGAGCGGCAGTTGAAGGTGCGCTTGTTCGAGCGCCTGCCCCATGGCGTAGTGCTGACGCCGGAAGGGCAGGTGTTTTTTCATCATGCGCGCCACGTCATGGATTCGGTCAACGACGCCCTGCGCCATGCCAGCCTGTTGCCGCAGTCGGCCCGGGGCACCATACGCCTGGCGGCCACCTATACCGTGCTGGGCTATTTCCTGCCCGATCTGCTTAGCCGCTTCAAGCGCAGCTACCCGCAGGTGGAGATCGATCTGGTCGACATGGACAGGGCCGCGCTGGAAAAGGCCCTGGCGGAAAAGAGCATAGACCTGGGCATAGGCTTGCTGTCCAATATCGGTCGGCCGGACGACTATGGCCATCGATTGCTGGTCCGGTCCCGGCGCCGGGTCTGGGCGGGGGCGTCCCACCCGCTGGCGCGTCAGACCACCGCCACTCTGGATGAAATCGCCGGCCATCCCTACATCATGCTGACCGTCGACGATGCCGACGCGGCGGCGCTGCGCCATTGGCCCGGAGCGCCGGCCTTGAAGGTGGCCATGCGCACCAGCTCGCTGGAGGCCTTGCGCGGTCTGGTGGCTTACGGTTTTGGGGTATCGGTATTGGCGGACCTGGTCTATAGGCCCTGGTCCCTGGAAGGCAAGAAGATCGTGGCCATACCGATATCCGATCCGGTGGCGCCCATGGACGTGGGCTTGCTATGGCCGCGCGGCAAGGAACCCGCCGGCCTGGTCGATGTTTTCCGGCAATTCCTGATTCATGCTTGCGACAGCGAGGGGCAAGGCATGCCGGCGGCGCCGTCCGCGGGGGCGAGCGCTCGCCCGCGCTAGACGGATTCCAGGGTAGGGCCGTTTTCGGATCCTGTTGGCGTGCGCCTTAGGGTTAAGG
>JBARWC010000202.1:0-26436 GCA_049646585.1 Burkholderiaceae bacterium
CGGCATACTCCCATTCGGCTTCGGTGGGCAAGCGCTTGCCCGCCCACTTGGCGTAGGCCTGCGCGTCTTCGTAGCTGACCTGCACGACCGGATGATCGCCCTTGCCTTCTATGGAACTGCCCGGCCCTTGCGGGTGGCGCCAATCGGCGCCCGGCACATACCGCCACCACTGCGAATAATCGTTCAAATCGACCTTGACGCGGGTACCCACGAAGACCATGGCGCCCGGCACCAGAACGCCATCGGGGGGCGCGGGAATGCCCGGCGGCAGCTGCACCCGTATCGTTTCCCAGTCGGGCTTCTTTTCAGCCGTCGTGACATAGCCGGTTTGCCGCAGGAACTCAGCGAACTGATCATTGGTGACGTGGGTGACATCGATCCAGAACCCCTTCAGCCTTACCGGATGGGCGGGCCGCTCATTGGCTTGCGCCAGCTTGCTGTCGCTGCCCATCTGAAACACCCCGGGCGGCACCCATGCCATATCCGCCGGCGTCGATACGCCATCGCCAATGACAACGACTGGTTCGGCAGGCGCGGACACGGACGGCTTGAGCCACGCCTGCGCCGCCACCGCGATGCCCACGGCCCCTACCGCCGCGATGACGCCCCATGACCACTTGCTGCGAGGGACTTTAATAAACGCCATAAGTCCGTTCGCAGGTTTTGCCCAGATTGGCCTGAATGACCGCCTCGTCGAGGTTGTCTGTCTTGCCGTCCCGATACGCGCCGGTCACGAAATCGTAAACGCTGGACAAGCCCCATTTATGCGCGATGCGTGCCCAGCTGGAGAGGTCTTCACCATTGACCACGCCATCCATATTGCCGTCACCCGGGCAGGCGGGATTGGAGGCCAGGATAAGTTCCAGCTTCTTGCGCAGCTCATCGTAGACAGCTTGCGTTTCGGCATTCGCCGCCGGCAAGAGGTTGCGATCCTCGGTGTCCAATAGCGGCTGCGGCGCGGCCTGATTGATCTCGAACAATTCATCGACGCTCTCAAGCTCGATACTGTCCGTGGCCGGCACATAGTCTTCGCTGGAATTGCGCACCAGCTTGTAGCGATCGTTGCGAACGGCGACCGACGATTCGGGCACCAGGCTCAGCATGGGCTGTCCGTTCTTGAACAGCGACTCATTTATCGCAGCGCAAGTCAGGTAGCCGTCCTCGCCGCTGGGATTAGGCAACACCGGCGCTTGGGTATAGGTATGGCCTGGCCCCCACCATTGGCCCTGGTTGTCTTCGCAAACGCTTTTCGAGGTCGGGATCACCGTGCACGCCCCGCTGATCACGCAAGGCCCGTTACGTGCGCCATTGGCTTGCTGGTTCATGCCGCCCATGGTGAAGTTGATGGTACGCAAGCTGGCTTGCCCGGGGTTGGTGAGGTAAGGCAGTATGCCCACCGAATCGACCGTGCGCGGCACTTCTTTATGCACGTCCAGACCGGCCAGCTCGCCGAAGAACTGGAACAAGTCGACCATATTGACCATGTGATCGACCTCGCGATCCGGCTGCGCAACCTGCGGCCCCGCAATGATCAAGGGATCCCATACCCCCGTCTGGTAGGCTGTACCCTTGGCACGCGTCGGATCGAAAGGCAGCTTCACGGCGGCGGCCAAAGAGCCGTTGTCGCCCACGATCGCAATGACGGTGTTCGATGCCTTGGGATCATAATTAAGGCTGCCGTCCTGGTTCCATTTGGCCAGGCCCGTCTCTACCAGCAGCCTGCCGAATTCGGTATCCAGGGCTTCCGTCATGCGGTCCTGGATAACGCGCGTGTCGACCGCGCCGGTGCAGCTCAGTTTGTCCAGCGGCCCGACCAGCCCAGAAAGCAGTTTTTTGGGCGGTTGCTGCCATGGAGTATGGGCGGCGCTAAAACTTACCGTGGCCATCCAGGGCTTATTCGACGGCCGCGACTTGATCCAGTTGATGGCGGCATCGGTTTCGATACGCGTGCGGTAACCCCGGGCGCGCGCATCGGTCAGGGGCACCTCTTCGACATTGCCATTCTCGATGATGACCAGGGGCGAAACGTAATAGCCGTTCAGATTATTGAAGCCGAGCGCGCCCGGATTGGCGCTGCAAGTGGCGTTGGGCACCAGGATGCCGCCCGAATCAAGGCATTGCAAACCGGCCGCGTCCTGGTCGGGCGATGTACGGGTAATGACCGAGCAGCTATTGTCAGGCTTGTAGCAAGCGCCGGACTTGGCCCCGCCAGCAACCCCTTCTCCCGGGACAAAACCGCAGACGTGGGTGCCCGAAGGCGCCACGCCACCGGCCGAGGTATCGATGGAGCCGGGCAGCCCACCCACCCATCCGTAGAAATAATCCCACCCCAGCCTGCTCGGCGTGGCGTTCCCTGCTTCGTTGTTCTCGGGCCCTGCCAGGTGGAACTTGCCGAACATGGCGCTTTCATAATTGGCCCGCTTGAGCAGCTTCGGCGTAGTGATGTCGTAGGGCGACAGTTGCGAGGTGGCGAGGTCGTTGGGGCCTATTGCCTGGTTGATGCCGGTGCGCAGCGGGTAGCGGCCCACGAAGAACGCCGCGCGGCCCGGCGAGCATTCGGGCATGGACCAGGTATTGCGGAAACGGACCCCGGCGTGGGCTACGGCATTGATATTCGGCAAATCGGGCCCGACAGCCCCGCCATACCCGAAAACCTTCATTTGGTCGATGCCGACGTCATCCATAATGACGAAAAGAATGTTCGGGCTTTGCGCGGAGCCCGAACCACTTGAGCCGCCGCTGTTGCAACCGACGAGAAGCAGTGACGTCACGCCCGCGGCAAGCAAGGCTGAAACTTTCTTGTTCAAATCTGTCTCCATTGCCGCCGCGCCAACAGCGGAACACACATTAAGTGTGGCCGATCGTAACAATATTTCGCCCTAATTGAAACTATTAATTTTGATTAACAATAAGTCATCGACAGCCCGTCGCGATACGGCACACCCGCTCTTCCTTCTTACCTCAACGCCTTATCGGAGCACCGCTTATACCTTTACTTAGATGCCGATCCGGTGAAAAAAAGCCCGAAAAAATGCCTAGGCACACCTAGGCGTTTTTTCGGGGGCAAAGAAGCTGCTCCGCCAATACAAGAAAGAGCGCCCCGCCCTTGCCGCAGGGGCGCCCATGACGCTTTACTTATTTGTACTTGTCCAGCTTGGTTTCCGGGCCATCCTTGACCACGGCCTGCGCCTTCCCGTAGCTCTCGATCAGGCAGCGGTATTCCGGGCATATGTGGTTGGAAATGATCTCGGCAAAGCGCGAGCCCTCCGGACGATTCCAGGTTTGCATCAATTCGGCCACGATGGCGAAGGTGTCGGTGGGGATGGCGCCGGCCTGTGTGACACGGGCAATGGTGGTGTCGGTGGCGATCTTGTTCCAGTTGCCCGAAGCGTCGACCACGCAATACGCCTTATAGCCCGCCTGCACCGCGCTTATCGCCGGGAAGGCCATGCAGACGCTGGTAAGCGTGCCGGCAATGATCAGCGTTTTGCGGCCGGTCTTCTTGACCGCCTTTACGAAAGCGGGGTTGTCCCAGGTATTGATCTGCCCTGTGCGCGGCACGTAAACCGCATGAGGGGCGTACTCGTGTATTTCCGGAATCAGCGGGCCATTGGGGCCGTCGGGCACGGACGCCGTGGTAATCACGGGGATGTTCAGCAGCGTCGCGGTCTTTGCAATGGCAATGACGTAATTGCGAAGATCGGGAACCGGCACGTCGCGCACCGTGTTGAACAGCCCGCTTGATGGTCGATAAGCAAAATGACCGCATCATCCGGGTCTATCATTCCTTTAGTAATCGCCATGTTCTTATCCTTTCAAAGTTGGCAACGACCTACCTGCGCCAATGCGATGCAGATACCGAAACCAATTGACGACAGCATAAATATGGCGCTTTCCTAATGCAAGTACTTACGTTTAAGATACTGGCTTCCAAAACGATACCGTGGACGCGCCGTGGCAACAAAAAGCAATGAAGACAAGGCAAGCTGCCCCGTCGAAACAACGCTGAAAGTCATAGGCGGAAAATGGAAGGTGCTGATCATTCATTTCCTGCTCGAAGGCACCAAGCGATTCGGCGAGTTGGCAAGATGTCTGGGGCGCATATCGCCAAGAACCCTGGCCCAGCAACTGCGCGAACTTGAAGAAGACGGCGTGGTGATCCGCATCGACTACAAAGAAGTCCCACCCAGGGTCGAATACGCCATCTCCCCACTGGGCCGCACCCTATCGCCCATCTTGCATGCGATGGGCGACTGGGGGGAAGCCCTTGAAGCCAGGCAAAAGAAAACGAAAAGAACGACCCGGAATGCGACGCCCATGCCGCGCGCTTGAACGGCATGCCCGCGGTTCGGCGGAACCGCGCCCACGAAAGGGCTCAGGCGTCGAACGGCCGCTCGCCCAAGGCTTCAACCACATAGTCCACAAAGCACACAATACGCGCCGCCAGGGATGTGTTGCGGTAGTAAACCGCATTGATCGATTGGCGCGTATCCAGCGTCTGTTTGACAAATAGCTGCACCAGGTCGCCCTTGCGACGGTCTTCACATGTCATGAAATCCGACAGGCAGACAATGCCCAGGCCGGCCAGCGCCATATGGCGCAGCGTTTCACCGCTGGACGACGCTATCGTCGGGCGGATACGCAAGGTGTTGCCCGCGGCGTCGCGCAAAGGCCAGTCATTCAGCGTTTCCGGCTGGGTAAAGCCCAGCAAAACATGCTTTTCCAGGTGCTCGACCTTACTGGGAGTGCCGTGCTTCTTGAGATAGGCCGGGCTGGCCAGCACCCGAATGCGGCTAAAGCCCACTGGACGCGCATGCAAGGTGGAATCCTTCAGCGGACCTATGCGAAAGGCCACGTCCGTGCGTTTTTCAATAAGATCAATAATGCCTTCGTTGGAATTGAGCTCCAGTTCCACCTCGGGGTAGCGGGCGCGAAAGCCCTCCAGCAAAGGGACCAAGGCATGCAACATGAAAGGGGTGGCGGCATCCACACGTAAACGCCCCGCGGGACGCAGGCGTCTCGCGGCCATTTGCTCTTCCGCTGCGTCCACCGCGGCCAAAATGCCACGGGCATGCTGCAAGAACGCATCGCCTTCTTCCGTGAGCTCCAGATGCCGGGTCGTGCGCCTTAGCAAGGTGGTCTGCAGCTTTTCCTCCAGCCGGGCAAGCGTGCGGCTGGTGGCGGAAATCGTCAGATCAAGCAATTCCGAAGCCGCGGTGATCGAGCCGGTGTCCACAACGGCGGCGAAAGTCTGCAACTCGCTAAGCGTGGTCTTCATTATTGATTAATTTCAAAAAATTTTTCAGTAATAAGTGGCTTGATTTGCACATCTTCGACAAAAAGCCAGCGCCTACACCGCTTGTATAAAGAAACACTGCAGCGGCCTCTTGATATTCAACTTTAATTCAAAAGTATTTATTAAACAAACGGCTTAATCATCAAAGATTAAATTGGCAAACTACGTCCCATAGAGCAATGTTCATTACAACGGAACCCATAGGTTTCCGCAATTTCCTCTTTATCTGATTCAGGAGCCTTAACATCATGAGCAATATCCCCTCCTTCGGCGTCGGCACCTTCCGCCTACAAGGCCAGACCGTCATCGACTCGGTGCGCAACGCCCTGGACTTGGGCTACCGCGCCGTCGATACCGCACAGATCTACGGCAACGAGGCCGACGTGGGCCAGGCCCTTAGCGATAGCGGCGTCAATCGCTCCGAGCTGTTCGTCACCACCAAAATCTGGACCGACAACTATTCCAAGGCCAAGCTGATTCCCAGCCTGCGCGACAGCCTGAAGAAACTGCGCACCGACTACGTCGACCTGACCCTGATCCACTGGCCGGCCCCCGGCAATGGCGTCGAACTGACCGAATACATGGAAGCGCTGGCCGAGGCCAAGGCACAGGGTCTGACTCGCCAGATCGGTGTATCCAACTTTAATATCGACCTCAGCAAGCAAGCCATCGCGGCGGTCGGCAAAGGCGAAATTGCCACCAACCAGATCGAACTGAGCCCCTACCTGCAAAGCAAGAAGCTGACGGCCTTCCTGAAGGAACAGGATGTCGCCGTCACCTCGTACATGACTCTGGCATACGGCAAGGTACTGAAAGACCCCGTGCTGGCCAAGATTGCTGAAAAACATCAGGCCACCGTGGCGCAAGTCGCCTTGGCATGGGCCATGCAACTGGGCTATGCGGTGATTCCGTCTTCGACCAAGCGCGAGAACCTGGCCAGCAACATGCTTGCTCGCAATCTGAAGCTGGACGCCGACGATATGGCTCAGATCGCCGCACTGGAACGCAATGGCCGCGAAGTGAATCCCGAAGGCCTGGCCCCCGCCTGGGACTGATGGGAAACCCACGATGACGACTACGCCGGCACGCTTGAGAACCGCCGGCGCTTGAACGCCCCCTTGAACCAGCACAACCGCGACACGCTGTTCGGGGGAGGCGAACGGGGTCCGACCGATTGTCCCGCCTTGCATCGGCCCGGCATGGATATCCGGGTTAGCACCAACATATGGATAAATCCGAATAATCGTTATTTATTTCCCATTGGAGCTTAAATATCACCGTCGATATCATGGTCTGCATACCTTGGACCTAAAGGATGGACGGCGTGAGGAAGTGGGCAATAGGACTCGATATTGGCGGAACGTTTACGGATGTGGTCGCCCTGGATTACGACAGCGGGCGCCTGTGCAGCCTGAAAGTGCTGACGACGCACGGCGACCCTGCGGAAGGCGTGGCCGACGGCGTCAGCCAATTGATCAAGGCGCATGACATCAAGCCGGCGGACGTCGCGCGCATCGTGCATGCAACCACCTTGTTCACCAATGCCCTGATAGAAAGGCGAGGATGCCCCACCGGGCTGGTGACGACCGAAGGGTTCTCCGACGTAAGCGAGATCGGCAACGAGCGGAAATACGATCTGTACGATCTGAATATCGAACGCGCCACTCCCTTGGTGGAGCGCCGGATGCGCGGCGAGATCAGTGCCAGGATGGATGCAAGCGGCCGGGAACTGGCGCCAGTCGATGCCGCCCAGCTGCGCAAGGTGGTCGGGCACCTGGTGCAAGAAGGCGCAAGATCCATCGCGGTATGCCTGCTCCACTCCTATGCTTCAGCGGCGCACGAGCGGCAAGCGCGCGACGTCATCGCCGCCGCCTACCCCGAGCTAGACATCACGCTTTCCAGCGATGTGGCCCCCGTCGCCCGCGAGTACGAGCGCATCTCCACCACCGTGGCCAACGCCTACATCAAGCCGCTGGCCAACCAATACCTGCACCAGTTGGAAAAAAGGCTGGAAGCGCTCGGCCTGCCCGGCGGGATACTCATGATGCTGTCCAATGGTGGACTGACTCACATCGCCGAAGCCAAGGCCACCCCCATCCAGTTGCTGGAATCCGGCCCCGCCGCGGGCGCCATTTCAGCGGCCCACTACAGCTCGCGCGACGGCCAGCCGGATCTGCTCGCCTTCGACATGGGAGGCACCACAGCCAAGCTGTGCCTGGTGGAAGGCGGCAAGCCGTCGATCACCTTCAGCTTCGAAGCCGCGCGCCAGAAACGCTTTGCGGAAGGCAGCGGCCTGCCCATCCTGATCACCACCATAGACCTCATCGAAATCGGGGCGGGCGGCGGCAGCATCGCCCACAAGGACCTGCTTGGGCTGCTGAAGGTGGGCCCCAGCAGCGCGGGCTCCGAGCCCGGCCCCGCCTGTTACGGCAAAGGCGGCACTCACCCCACCGTGACGGACGCCAACCTGTTGCTCGGCTACCTGAACCCCTCTTATTTTGCGGGCGGCGCGATCAAGCTGGACATAGCCGCGGCCACGGCCGCCATCGGGCAAGTCGCCAGCCTTCTGGAGCACGACGCCATCGAGATAGCCTGGGGCATACACGACATCGTGGCCGAGAACATGGCCGGCGCCGCGCGCGTGCACATTGCCGAACGGGGCCGCGATCCAAGAAATTTCGTTTTGCTGTGCACCGGCGGTGGCGGGCCCCTGCACTCCTACGCTGTCGCGCAGAAAATCGGCGTCAAGACGATAATCTGCCCGCCGGCCGCGGGTGTGGCATCGGCCTTCGGGCTTCTGGTGGCGCCGGCGCGGGCGGACCGCTCGCGCACGGTCAGGATGCGGCCCGCATCCGACTCGCTACAAGCGCTCGAATCCGCCTACGCCGATCTCGAGAAACAAGCGCGCGAATCGCTGGAGCCGCTGTCCGTAACCTTTGGCCCCATAGGGCTGAGCCGCCAGGCGGACGGCCGCTTCGTGGGGCAAGGCTTCACGCTGGCCGTGCACCTGCCCGATGGCCCATACGACGGCACGGACGGCCGCAAGCCCGAACAGATACGACACGACCTGCTGGCGGCATTCGAATCGGGCTATCGCGAAAAGTTCGGACGCACCCCGCCGGACGTACCCATAGAACTCGTCAACCTGCGCGTAACTGGAGAATCACCCCCACGCCGACAGTTTGCGGAAGCCGCCCTGGAGCCGGGCGCCGCGCCTTCGGAAAAAGGCAGGCGCAGCGTTTACTTCCCCGAGGCGGGCGGGTATCTGGACACCCCGATATACGAGCGGCAGCTCTTGCGGGCGGGCTTTCAAGCCATGGGGCCGATGCTGATCGAGGACGCGGGATCAACGCTCATCGTCGGACCCAAAGGCCATGTCAGGCAACTGGATACGGGCAATATTGTGATCACCATCGAGGAATAAAAAATGGCCAGCACAGCACAATTGCCGAAGCACGACATCGCCACCGACCCGATTTTCCTCGAGGTTTTCTGGACCCGGGTGCGTTCCGTCGTCAACGAAGCAGCCAAACTGATCGTACGCACCTCTTTTTCCACCCTCTCTACGGAGGCCAACGATTTCGCCGTGGTGGTCACGGACACGGCCGGCCGTGAGCTGGCCGAAAACGCGGGCAGCATTCCGTCTTTCATCGGCACGCTGCCCGCCACGGTGCGCGAAGCCATCGCCCGGTTCGGCATAGACAGCATGCGGCCGGGTGATGTGTACATCACCAACAACCCGTGGAAAGGCACGGGGCATCTGAACGACGTCACCCTGGTCAAGCCCGTGTTCCACGGCGACAAGCTGGTGGCTTTTGCCGCCTCGGCCGCTCACGTTCCAGACATCGGCGGAAAGATCCGCTCGGTCGACGCGCGAGAGCTGTTCGAAGAAGGCTTTCACATCCCGCTCATGCCCTTGCTTCGGGCGGGAGAGCCCGACGAAACCCTGTTCCTGCTCTTGAAAACCAATGTGCGCACCCCCGAGCAAACCGCCGGAGACATCTGGGCGCAAGTGGGCGCGGTGGAGCTGATCGCCCGCCGCCTGAACGAAATACTGTCCGAGTACCGGCTCGATGGCATCGACGCCCTGGCCGAATCCCTCTTCGCGCGCAGCGAAGCGGCCATGCGCGAGGCCATCTCCCGACTGCCCGACGGCGAATACAAATACGACATGGAGACGGACGGCTTCGACCAGCGCTTCCATTACGCCGTTACCGTGAAAATCAAAGGCGAGCAGATCGAATGCGACTTCAACGGAACGTCTGAACAGCAACCGCGCGGCATCAACTGCGTCATGGCCTACACCAATGCCATGGCTTGCTACGCAATCAAGTGCCTGCTATTGCCGCAACTGGCCAATAACGCGGGTTTGTTCCGCCCCATACACGCGACGGCGCCCGAAGGCTCGCTGCTCAACCCCAGATTCCCGGCGGCCGTGGGCGGCCGGGCCTGCACGGGGCACTACGTACCCATCGTCATTTTCGGAGCCATGCACCAGGTCCTGCCCGAGAAGGTCATGGCGGGCGTGGGCTCACCGCTTTGGATCGCCAACCTGAGCGGCACGCGCGATGACGGCAAGCCATTTGCCACCGTACTCTTCTTCAACGGCGGCATGGGCGCCACCTCGACCAAGGACGGCGCATCCACCATGTCATGGCCCAGCAATATCTCGTCCACGCCGGTCGAAATCGCCGAACGTGAAGCGCCGCTGCGTTTCCGCCGCAAGATGCTCAGGCCGGGCTCCGGCGGGGCCGGCGAGTTTCGCGGCGGACTGGGCCAGGACATCTGCTTCGCCAGCACGCACAGCAAACCCATGGCCATCGTGTTTCTTACCGAGAGGCTCAAGGTTGCCGCCCCGGGCATCGGCGGCGGTTCAAGCGGGGCGCTGGGCGCGGTCCTGATCAACGGCGTCGCCGTCGACAGCCGCTCTCCGCACGTGCTGATGCCCGGCGACGAAGTCACGCTGCGCACACCGGGCGGCGGCGGCTACGGACCCGCGGCCCAACGCCAGGAATCGCTTGCGCTCGAGGACATCGCGCAAGGCTATGTGGAAGCCATCACATAGCGCAACCAAGCTCGCAGTACATAAAAAATGCCTCCTGATTTCCCAGCGAGGCATAACCAGCAAAGGAGACAGCATGAAAAGACTGACTTTAGGAATGGGCATGCTCTTGGCCGCCCTGCCATTGAGCATGGCGGCCGCGGCCGATGCGCCGGCCGCCTACCCGGAAAAACCCATCACCATCGTGGTGCCCTATCCGCCCGGCGGCTCGACCGATGCGCTGGGCCGCTTATTGGGGGAAAAAATCGGAGCGGCGCTGGGCCAGACGGTCATTGTGGAGAACAAGGCCGGCGCCAGCGGCAACATCGGCGCCGTCGCCGTGAAGAACTCCAAGGCCGACGGCTACACCTTGTTCCTGGGGACGTCCACGGCGCTTTCCGTGAATCAAAGCCTATACCCGGACATGCCTTACAACCCGCAGAAGGACTTTGAACCCATCATCCTGGCTTCCTTCCTGCCCAGCCTCGTCGTCGTGCCCAGCAGTCTGCCGGTCAAGACACTGCCGGAGCTGACGGCCTACCTTAAAAAGCAGGGCGGAAAGGCGAACTATGCATCTTCCAGCAACGGCACCCCAGCCCACCTGGGAGGCGAACTGTACAAGCGCATGGCGAACGTGGAAGCCACGCACGTTCCGTACAAGGGCGGAGCGCCGGCGCTGGTCGACCTGGTTGCAGGGCGCACAAACTATATGTTCGCGATTCTGCCCGAATCAATGCCCATGGTGAAATCGGGCCAGCTCCGCGCCTTGGCCGTCACCACCGCCAAGCGGTTATCCGCCTATCCGGACATCCCCACCGTGGCGGAATCCATTCCGGGCTATGAGCTTCTGGGCTGGTACGGCTTCCTGGCACCGAAAGGGACGCCCAAGCCCATCATCAAGAAACTGAATGAAGCCTTCAACCAGGCCCTGGAAGATCCGCAGACGAAGAAGCGGCTGTCGACCATGGGCTTTGAAATCGCGGGAGGCCCGCCCGAGCGCCTGGGGGACATGATGCGCACGGAATCCGTCAAATGGAAGAAAGTCATCGACGAGGCCGGCATCAAGCTCAACTAAGTCAAGCAGCTTTCGGCATTCTCTCTTAAGCTCTGTTATGAGCACGCACAAGCATTGCACCCCGAAACAACTCTCTAGTTTCGGGGTGCAATGCCTTGTGTCAGGCCGACCGAGGCCATGCGGGCCGAACTTCAGGGAAGAACCATGAGCAGACGAATATCTCTACGCCACTTGCGTTGCTTTGCGGCCGTGGCCGAAGCGGAATCCTTCACCGTGGCGGCATCACGGCTCTTCCTGACGCAATCCTCGCTGACGACCACCATCCAGCAATTCGAAGACGAAGTCGGCCTGAAACTGTTCGACCGGAATACGCGGCGCGTAGTCATGACCCGGGAAGCGCAACGCTTCAAAATCGAGGCGGATTACATTCTCAACCGCTTCGACAATGCCATAGGCGACCTGCAAGCGTTCGCACAAGGGAGGCAGGGCCAGATCAGGATTGCGGCATCCATTTCCGTCATCGAGCACATTCTTGCGGACGCCATCACGGCCTTCAAGCTGATCCATCCAAACATAGGCATTTCGCTTAGGGACGCCGGCGCGGAGCTGGTCGAAAACAAGCTATTGGAAGGCGAGATCGATTTTGCCGTCACCAGCCCGCACAAAGGCCTGGAGGAGCTGTCGTATTCCCCCCTGCTGGCGGATTCCTACGGCGTGGTGTGCGCCGATACCCACCCTTACGCCCGCTGCGGCCAGCCTATGGACTGGGCCTATCTCGATCCGAAGGACTATATCCGCTTCACTTCCGACACGGGGATAGGCTCCTTCCTGGAAGCCCAAGCGCCCAGAAAAGACCTGTTCGACAAATCGCAGGACATCGTGTCCAGCACGTCGTCCTTATACCCGCTGCTCAAATCCGGTGACCGCTACGCGATACTTCCCGCCTTGTCGGCCAAGACCCAGGCATTCTCGGGGTTTTCCTTCCGTTTATTAGCCAAGCCCGCCCTGGAGCGGGAAATCTATCTGATCACGCGCCGCCTTCGTTCGCTCTCGCCCATTTCGGAAACGTTTCTTGCCGTACTGAAAAAAACGATACGCGAGAAGCGCCTGCCCGGCGGCGTTTCGCTGCGCATGGCCGACGACCCAGTGCCGGATGACGAGTGATTGCATCGCCATTCCCGGGGCGCGCAATTTTCAATTTACACTCCAATGCATCAAACGGATCACAAGACGCCGCTGAATCAGCGATTCCGCGCGGGAGACACGGACGCAATGCACACAACGGAACTTCCCAGGGCCCACGCATCATTCCTCAAGCGGGTGCTGCCTATTCTTCAGGCCGAGCCGCGCTTCGTCGGCGTAGCCGCCGCGGGTTCCTACGCCAGCGCAAGCCTGGACGAGTTCAGCGACCTTGACCTGATCATCGCCGTCGAGCCTGAATCCATCGCGGCCGTCACTCATGAACGGCAGCGCATCGCGGCGCAGCTTGGGCCCCTGGTGGCGGCATTCACCGGCGAGCACGTCGGCGAGCCCCGTCTCCTTATCTGCCTGTATCGTGGGGAAGACGGCGCGGCTCCGCTGCACGTCGATCTCAAATTCGTCTCATTGCCCGATGTCGCTGCCCGTGTGGACGAACCAGTCGTGCTATTCGAACGCGATGGCCGGCTGAGCGCGGCGCTGCAAGCCGGGGCGGCTCGCTACCCCATGCCCGACCTGCCCTGGATCGAGGATCGTTTCTGGGTGTGGATACACTACGCGGCACAAAAAATCGGTCGCGGCGAACTGTTCGAGGCCGTGGATTTCCTTGCCTTCCTGCGCGCCCAAGTGCTCGGCCCGCTGGTGCTCATGGAAGCGGGAGCCCAGCCGGCGGGCGTTCGCCGCCTGGAAGCGGTGTCGCCGTCCCGCGCCAAGCAGCTTCAGGAAACCGTGGCCGCCTACGATCGCGCCTCGTGCATCAGCAGTCTTTATGCGGCGGCCGATCTTTACCGCGCCCTAAGGCATGCGCTAACCGGTGGTCGCGAGGCGGCAAATGAAGCGGCGGAAAGCGCGGCGATGGCATATCTGGCGGATATTGCTTCGCGCTAGCCGGGCTGCTGCCGGATAGCCCGCTGGCGCAGCAATACAGAACGCGCCATGGAAACTCCTTCCGCATATGCAATGAAGCCATGCCGGATCTTCCATCATGACGATGGCTATGCCCTATACTAGCCCGCACGCAGGGGTACTCGCTAATTTCAGCGGGTTGAGAAAGTCCCTTCGTACCAGTACGGATAATGCCGATGCTGGGAGCGCGCTCGTTGATATCGTTTGGCCTCATGCCGTCCATGGAAACGGGTCTATTCCCTATCGGCTCCATTATTTAATTTTTGGAGCATGTCTTGAACACCAATCCCATCTTTTCAGCCGCCAGCGCCGAAGTCGACGCAGCCGCCATCTCTCCCCTTCCCCGATCGAGCAAGGTTTATCAACAAGGCTCACGCCCGGATATCCGCGTACCGTTTCGGGAAATCTCGCAAGACGATACGCCGACCATGTTCGGCGGCGAAAAAAATCCGCCGATCAGCATCTATGACACTAGCGGCCCCTACACCGACCCGTCGGTCAAGATCGATATCCGCAAAGGCCTGGCCGCGCTGCGAAGCAGCTGGATCGAAGAGCGCCGGGACACCGAGCAACTGGACGGCGTCAGTAGCGAGTACGGACGGGCGCGTCTGCAGGACGAAAAGCTTGAATCCTTGCGATTCGGATTGCACCGCAAGCCGCGCCGCGCCATGGCGGGAAAAAATGTATCGCAAATGCATTACGCGCGTCGCGGCATGATTACCCCGGAGATGGAGTTCGTCGCCATCCGCGAGAACCTGCAACGTGAACGCTATGTGGAGATGCTGCGCGCCAGCGGCCCGGACGGTGAAAAGCTGGCGGAACGCTTGCTGCGTCAGCATGCAGGCCAGTCGTTTGGGGCTGCCATCCCGGATTCGATCACGCCGGAATTCGTACGCCAGGAAGTCGCCATGGGCCGGGCCATCATTCCGGCCAATATCAATCACCCTGAAAGCGAGCCCATGATCATAGGCAGGAATTTCCTGGTCAAGATCAATGCCAACATAGGGAATTCGGCACTAAGCTCCAACATCAGCGACGAAGTCGAGAAAATGACCTGGGCGATACGCTGGGGCGGCGACACTGTGATGGACCTGTCGACCGGCAAGAACATCCACGAAACCCGCGAATGGATCATACGCAACTCGCCCGTGCCTATCGGCTCCGTACCCATTTATCAGGCGCTGGAAAAGGTGGATGGCAAAGCCGAAGACCTGACTTGGGAAATATTCCGCGACACGCTGATCGAGCAAGCCGAACAAGGCGTCGATTACTTTACGATTCATGCGGGCGTTCGGCTGCCCTTCATTCCCATGACCGCCAATCGCATGACGGGTATTGTGTCGCGCGGCGGATCCATCATGGCCAAGTGGTGCCTGGCTCATCACAAAGAAAGCTTTCTGTACGAACGCTTCGAAGACATTTGTGAAATCATGAAGGCCTATGACGTAAGCTTTTCCCTTGGAGACGGCCTGCGTCCCGGCTCGGGCTACGACGCCAATGACGAAGCACAATTTGCCGAACTCAAAACATTGGGTGAACTAACCCAGGTGGCGTGGCAACACGACGTGCAAGTCATGGTCGAAGGACCAGGCCACGTGCCCATGCACCTGATCAAAGAGAACATGGACATGCAACTGAAGCATTGCCATGAAGCGCCCTTCTACACATTGGGACCCTTGACCACCGATATTGCACCGGGTTACGACCACATCACCTCGGGCATAGGCGCGGCCCTGATCGGCTGGTACGGCACCGCCATGCTGTGCTACGTCACACCCAAAGAGCACCTGGGCCTGCCGAATAAAAAAGACGTCAAGGACGGCATCATCACCTACAAAATCGCCGCGCATGCCGCCGACTTGGCCAAAGGACACCCAGGCGCCGCCATACGGGACAATGCCCTATCCAAAGCGCGCTTCGAGTTCCGCTGGGACGATCAGTTCAACCTGGGCCTGGACCCCGACACCGCCAAAGACTTTCATGACGAGACCCTGCCCAAAGACTCAATGAAAGTCGCTCATTTTTGCTCGATGTGCGGGCCGCATTTTTGCAGCATGAAAATTACGCAGGACGTGCGCGAGTATGCGCAGCAAGAAGGCTTGCAGGAAAGTGAAGCCCTGCATCAAGGCATGCAAGAAAAAGCCATCGAGTTTGTAGAGAAGGGAGCGCAAATCTACCATCGGGCCTGAGCGCTACGCGACACATCGCTGAAGTACAGGCGGTGTGTCGCCCGCCCTCTCTTGGCCGCAGGAAGCGAGCTTTGCGAGTGTCGCTCTGCGCACTAGCGAACCCACTTCACATAGCGACTAGCCGATCAGCTTTTCATACACGGTGCCGTGTTCCAGCACCTTGCCCGCTCCGTCCATGACCCGCATGGCATCGGCGGAGATTTCGTCGATGACCACGACTTGGTCGCCGACAAGACCGATTTCAATCTTCATGTCGATCAGGGTAAGGCCCTTGTTGCGCAGGTCGGCTTCGACGATGCGGCATACACGACGGGTCATTTCCTTGGCCTGCTGAAGGTGAGCCGGGCTAAGAAGGCCCAGGGCAACGATGGTGTCATCGTTGATGAGGGGATCGCCGCGTTCATCGTCCTTGATGGTGATCTCGACGAGGTAGTCCAGCTTTTGCGCAGTGTCACCAATGTACTGCTGGTAGCGGCGCACGAAGCTGCCCCAGGGCCGGGTACGGCAGACGAACTCGAAGCCGCCCGCGCCGCTGGCGTTCTTGCCCAATGGCTCGGCACGACGCACTTCCATGGTGCCCTGCTCCAGGTCGATATGCACGCGATGGGTGGGGATGTTGGCGGCGTCAAGGCACTTGAAGAAGTAATCGGTCATGGCCAGGGATTTACGGCCCTTGCCTGCGACTTTGCCGATGACGGTATTGGCGCCCGGGTCGATCACGCCGTCCGTGCCGGTGACAGCGTCCTTGAAAACAAGGAGTATGTTGCCGTTCGGCAGGGCGTACAGGTCTTTGGTCTTGCCAGAATAGATTTTTTCGCTGGTATTCATGGGTTTACTCGTTGGAATTCCTGGAGGCAAAGGCAGTACGCCGATTGGAGCGCCACACCCTCGTAATTTGCTTGCACGCCATTATAAATGGGCGGCGGTTCGGGCCCGCGGCCGACCACCGCAGGGGCAGCCTTACTGGAAGGCGCCGTCTTCCTCCCCCAATACCTTGATAACCTCGTCCGTAAAGGCCTCGGTCGATACCGTAGGCAAGGCGGCATCCGCGAGATCGCGGGTACGCGCGCGCTGCAATGCGAGGTCCACGGCATGCTCCAGCAGGCGAGCATCGGCGGCACGATTGAAGGTGGCCTCCAGCGCCATGGCGACACTGAGGATGGCACCACAAGGATTGGCGATGCCCTTGCCGGCGATGTCCGGTGCGCTGCCGTGCACCGGCTCGTAGAAGGCACGCCGCACGCCAGGACGATGCTCCGCGCCGAACGATGCCGACGGCAGCATGCCCAGCGAACCCGTGATCGCCGACGCCGCGTCTGACAGAATGTCGCCGAACAGGTTGTCGGAAAGGATAACGTCGAACTTGCTCGGGCGCATGATCAGCTCGGCGGCGCAGGCATCGACGTAAAGATGGGCAAGCTCGATATCCGGATAGTCCCGATGACGCTCCCGGACCACCTCGCGCCAGAGCGCGCCGCTTTCCATGACATTGCTCTTGTCCACCGACGTTACATGCTTGCGCCGCCGGGCGGCAAGTTCGAAAGCGAAATCGGCGATACGGGCGATTTCAGAGCTCGTGTAGACCTGTGTATTCACCCCCCGGCGCTCGCCATTGGGAAGCTCGGTAATGCCGCGCGGTTCACCGAAATAGATCCCGCCGATCAACTCGCGGATGACCACCAGATCGGCGCCCTTCGAGACATGCGGCTGCAAGGGTGAGGCCTGGGCCAGCGACGCCAGGGCCTTGACCGGCCGGACGTTGGCGAATAACTGCATGGCCTGGCGTATCCGCAGCAAGCCGAACTTGCGACGGATGTCCGCGGGTATTGGATTCGCCTCCAGCGTGCCGCCGAAGGCGCCGAACAGCACGGCGTCCACATTCAGCAGATCGGCGAAGACTTCTTCCTTGATGAAATGGCCGGTCGCGTGATAGGCCTCGGCACCGAACAGCTCGTGCCGCAAATCCAGCTTGATGTCCCGCTTCCCCGCGAACCATTCCAGCACGCGTACCGCCGCCGCGGTGACCTCCTTGCCTATGCCGTCGCCGGGCAAGACGATGATGGTGTAGGGGCGCGAGCCCGCAGCGGAAGGCTGAGAGGAAAGGTTCATGAGCGGTACCGGTAGGTAGGAAATGAAAGCGTGACGACGATTCTAGCTTTCGGGATGTGCTGCCCCAGCCGCTGGAGCCGGCTGACCGATACCGACCAGGGCATCGTCGCACCCGGCTTCTCCCAGGCGCTCCACCAGCGCGTCCGTGTCGCCGTCATCGTTGGTAAGTTGGTATTTCAGGGTAAAGGTGTATTCCATCGCGCTACTCCTTGGCATCGTGATCAGCCGCCTGCTGTCGGCGATGCGTAGTGCAGTTGTCCACGACGCGCCGCAAGGCGCGGGCATGGTTACCAGGGCTCTTCGGCGTGCTCCATACGCTGGTAATGCAAAACTCGCCGCAACGACATTCCTCATCGTTGTACGGTCAAAAACCGCCATTTCTTCGTCGGTCAATTTCACCTTACGCCCGATACCTGCCAGCAGATCACCCAGCTTTACCCGGCCTTCCGGTTTCACAGCGGTAGCCAATATGTCGCGTATCGCGGCTTGCAATGTACGGCCGTTCTGCGCCGCCCTAACCCGGATGGCTCGACGCGCCTCTTCCGGCACATTCCTAATCGTTACTGCCCTCATGACAGCAACCTCCTGTTGATTGCTGTGAAATCAACTTAAAAATTGCATTCAAGTAGATCAATCAACCGAGCTCTAGGATAACCCAGACAGATGCGAGGCGAGCGCTTCACTTTGTTCCGCAAATTTTTTTGGATTGGCCTTCTTCAACTGCGCCAAATTTTGCAGCTTCCAACGCAATCCTGGCAGGTGTTCGAGATGTCCAATGCCCAGTAGCGACCAGTCTGGTGCGCCAGCCACCAGCGACAGCAGGAAGCGTCGTTCGTCGTCATCCAAACCCTGTTGGATTTCACGCACCATACGTTCCCGCGCGGCGAGCAGCGCATCGAGTGGCACGGGCTCGGCCGTCATGCCCTGGAAGTTGTGCTCGTAGTCGTGGCGAATGTCCCGCAGCGGTGTGAACAACACCTCATGGATCGGCCGATTGCTGCTGGCCAGGTAAACCACGAAGGCGCGCCGGATGCCAGGCGTGATGCCCTCGTGCGCGAAGAGCTGCATCACGTCGAACAGATCGCGCGGATGCTGCCGATCCAGTGCCGCCACCAGCTTGCCGCCGTACACGTCCTCCAGCGACACCATCGGAATCTCCAGATCGGCCATCAACACGTCACAGGCTACCGGCGTGAGCGAGGCACGGCGCACGGGACGCACGGTCCCTCGCATCACGAAGTTGGCTTCGACCTTGACCTGAATCGCGCCGCGCCGCACCAGCAACTTGGTCTCCCCTGCCGCTGCCGCTGGCGCATGCGTCAGAAAGCCCCGCTTATTCAAACGCTCGGCAGCCTGCCGAATGGCCTCATTGATGCGCGCCAGCGCCTCGTCGCGTGACAGGGTGTGATCGGGAAAGACCAAATCAAGATCGACCGACAAGCGTGGCATGTTGCGCACGAACAGGTTGATCGCTGTGCCGCCCTTCAAGGCAAAGGTGTCGTCAGCAAATACCAATGGCGCTACCTGCGTCAGCAAGCGCGCGGTATCGAGATAGGTCTGGTTCATGGCTTGAGCACCAAGAGGCCTTCGGGCGATCTGGATACCCAAGGCCGGTCGCTGCCCGTTGGCAACACGGTTGGGTCGAGCTTGGCCGCCCACGGCGACGACGCCTCGCGCCCGAGTTGAAGACACAGCCGCACCGTCTTGATGTTCGTGCAACGCTGCAACAACTCACGCAGCACGTCAGCGCGCAGACTGTAGACGCTCTCAACCAATTCACGGGCTTCTTGCAACGGCTGGCGCACGCCAACTTCACTCAACAGCTCCAGCACGGCCCGCTCTGGCGCCGACACCTGCGGCGCGCCCTCGCGCTTCTCGAATGGACCAACATGCAGCAAGGCGCTCGGCTGCTCATCAAACAAGCGCTTGCGGTGGTACTCGGCCGGAAAGCGCTCGGTGAACCATGCGGGCAAACGCCCTGCCGTCCAACCATACAGGTGCAGCACCGGCTGCTGCGACACATACTGCCGCACGCCATACCAGTCCAGCGCCGACTTGCCGCCGACATGCAGCCCCTCGAACCGGCGCTGCAACAGCAGCAGACTGGGATGAAGTGCCGGAGCATCGTTCGGGCGGCAGAACACCCCACGCGCCAGGCGCGTGAGCCACCCAGCCCGGACGTAATGAACGGCCAGATCGGCGGAGATGCCCAGCGCCGCCAAGTCTTCTGAAGTCAGCGGTATCCCCGGTGCCAATTGGGTATAGAGCGTATTTAATTTGCTTGAATTAGTCTTAGCCATACTACGATTTTTACAACTATTTCAATAACCTGTCAATTTGATATAATATACGTAGTCGTAGTTTTAGTACGAAAAATCAAATATATTCAAACACCCACCCAGCAGTGCAGCCACACGGAAGGACTGCCAAATACCATGGTTGAAGCGGGCTGGCTTGGTGCTGCCAAGCTTTGCCAGAAAAATTCCGCAGCAGAAAAAGAGAAAAGCCCGCAATTACGCGGGCTTAGCGGCTTTTTATGCCTTCAGGTGCCTGACCGTGCCTGGCCTCTTGGAATCACTCCCACTCAATCGTCGCAGGCGGCTTGCTGGATACGTCGTAGGTCACCCGATTGATACCACGCACCTCGTTGATGATTCTTGAGGACACCCGTTTGAGCAGCGCATAGGGCAGCTCGGCCCAATCGGCGGTCATGAAGTCCGTGGTCTGGACCGCGCGCAGCGCCACGACGTAGTCGTAGGTGCGGCCGTCGCCCATTACGCCCACCGATTTCACCGGCAGGAAGACGGCGAAAGCTTGCGAGGTCAGGTCGTACCAGTTCTTGTGGCTGGTGGGGTCCACGGTCTTGTGCAGCTCTTCGATGAAAATCGCGTCGGCGCGGCGCAGCAGGTCGGCGTATTCTTTCTTGACTTCGCCCAGGATGCGCACGCCCAGGCCGGGCCCCGGGAAGGGGTGGCGGTAGACCATGGCGGGCGGCAGGCCCAGGGCGATGCCCAGCTTGCGCACTTCGTCCTTGAACAATTCGCGCAGAGGTTCAAGCAGTTTCAGGTTCAGGGTGTCCGGCAGCCCGCCCACGTTGTGGTGGGACTTGATGGCGACGGCCTTGCCGGTCTTGGAGCCGGCCGATTCGATGACGTCGGGGTAGATGGTGCCCTGCGCCAGCCAGCGGGCATTGCTCAGCTTGCCTGCTTCGGCCTGGAAAACCTCGACGAATTCCTTGCCTATGATCTTGCGCTTGGCTTCGGGGTCGGACACGCCCGCCAGCTTGCCCATGAAGGCCTCGGAGGCATCCACGTGGATGACCTTGATGCCGAAATGATCGGCGAAGGTGGCCATGACTTGCTGGGCTTCGTTAAGGCGCAGCAAGCCGTGGTCGACGAACACGCAGGTAAGCTGGTCGCCTATGGCTTTGTGGATGAGCGCCGCTGCTACCGACGAGTCCACGCCGCCCGACAGGCCCAGGATGACCTCGTCGCTGCCGACCTGGGCGCGGATGTTGGCCACGGCCTCTTCAACGTAATCGGGCATGTTCCAGTCGCCCTGGCAGCCGCAGATTTCGTTGACGAAACGCGCCAATATGGCTTCGCCCTGCACGGTATGCGTGACTTCGGGGTGGAACTGCACGGCGTAGAAGCCGCGCTCTTCGTCGGCCATGCCGGCAATGGGGCAGGACGGCGTGGAGGCCATCAGCTTGAACCCGGGCGGCAGCGCGGTGACCTTGTCGCCATGGCTCATCCATACCTTGAGCATGCCGTGGCCTTCGCTGGTGATGAAGTCCTGCAAGCCGTCCAGCAAGCGCGTATGGCCGTGGGCGCGGACCTCGGCATAGCCGAACTCGCGGTGATCCGACCACTCGACCTTGCCGCCCAGTTGGGACGCCATGGACTGCATGCCGTAGCATATGCCCAGCACCGGCACGCCGGCATCGAACACTTTGGGCGGCACCTTGAGCGATTCCTCGGCATAGGCCGACGCATGGCTGCCGGACAGTATGATGCCCTTCAGGCCCTGCTGCGCCTGAATGAAGGCGTCGTCGACATCGCCCGGATGTATCTCGCAATACACCCCCGCGTCGCGCACGCGGCGCGCAATGAGCTGGGTGAGTTGTGAACCGTAATCTAGGATGAGGATACGCTGGTGCATGGCAGGAAAAGTGAAAAGAAAGCAAGGCGTTAATGTAACGCATTGGCCACGATTACGCTGGCGAAACCGCCCGGCAACGGCTACAGTTTCAAGTAACAAGGAGCACTGATGCAACACCAGCCGTCCGCCGTTTCATTATCGATTTCAGGTTTTATCGCATTGGCCGTCGCCATGGGCATAGGCCGCTTCGCCTTCACGCCGCTGCTGCCCATGATGCAAAGCGACGCGGGCCTGAGCCTGGCCCAGGGCGGATGGCTGGCCAGCGCCAACTACCTGGGCTACCTGGCCGGCGCGTTGACCGCGGCCATCGTACCCGGCACGCCGGCCGCCCTGTTGCGCCTGGGCCTGCTTCTGGTGGTCGTGACAACAATGCTCATGGGCTTGACGGACAGTTGGGCAAGCTGGCTCAGTTGGCGTTTTATCGCCGGCCTGGCCAGTGCCTGGGTGCTGGTCAGCACCGCCACGCTGTGCCTGGCGCGGCTTGCCGCCCTGGGCCAGTCCCGCTGGGCCGGGCTGGTGTTTGCCGGCGTGGGCACGGGCATCGCCGCGGCCGGCCTGCTGTGCCTGGGCCTGGGCCTGGCACAGGCGTCTTCGGCGCAGGCCTGGCTTATTCTAGGGTTGATGGCGTTGGCCGGCATGGCCGCCGCCCGCAGCTTGTGGAAACTGCCCTATGCCGCTCCGGCCGCCACCACCCACCACGAAGCATCGGGCAACCTGGCCAGGCATTGGCCGCTGATCACCTGCTACGGCCTCTTCGGCTTCGGCTACATCCTGCCGGCGACCTTTCTGCCCGCCCAGGCGCGCCAACTGGTGCAGGATCCGGCCGTTTTCGGCCTGGCCTGGCCTTTGTTCGGCCTGGCGGCGGCCGTCTCCACCGTGGCGGTAGGCAGGCTGGCCGGCCGATACGGGCGCCGCAAGGTATGGGCGGCGGCGCAACTTGCCATGGTTGCCGGCGTGCTGCTTCCCGCCCTGGTGCCCACACTGTCGGCCATTGTTTTCGCGGCGATCTGCGTGGGCGGGACGCTCATGATCATTACCATGCTGGGTATGCAAGAGGCCCAGGCGGTGGGAGGCCAGCACGCGCGCAAGCTGATCGCGGCGATTACCGCCTCTTTCGCGGCGGGCCAGCTTGCCGGCCCTATATTCTTCAGCCTGACCCATGCCTGGTTTGACGCCGGGCTGGACTTTGCGCTGGTATTGGCGGCCCTGGGCCTGCTGTTTAGCATCGCCCTTTTGTGGACGCCGACCCGGGCGACGGGCCAGGACCAAAGCCAAGCCGCCCCGCCCCGCTAGTTGCCGCCTGCCCGCATGGGCCCTATTCGGAACTTGAACTTATGAATTCCCTTCCCGCTTCGAACCCAAGCTTCCTGCTGGTGCACGGCGCCTGGCATGGCGGCTGGTGCTGGTCGCGCGTGGCGGCCCGGCTGCGCGACGCCGGCCACGCAGTTTTCACCCCGACCCTGACCGGCCTGGGCGAACGCAGCCATTTGCTGAATGCCACCATTGGCCTGCAGACCTTCGTCGACGACATCGCCAACGTCCTGCTCTGGGAAGACCTGGACAATGTCGTGCTGGTCGGCCATAGCTTCGGCGGGCTGGTGATCACCGGGGTTGCCGACCTAATGCCTGAACGCTTGCGGCATCTGGTCTATCTGGACGCCTTCATACTGGAAAGCGGGCTCAGCACCTTCGACACCTTGCCGGCCGAACTCGTCGTCAAGCTACGCTCGGCGGCGCAACGGGACGACGCAGCCGCCGCCCTGCCTCCGCCCAAGCCCAAAAGCCTGGGCCTGTTCGAGCCTGGCGACATCGCCTTCGTGGAGAACCGCCTGACGCCCCAGCCTTTGCACAGCTACGAAACGGCCCTGCAGCTGAAGCACCCGGTGGGCAACGGTCTGCCCTGCACCTACCTCAGCTGCGCCAACCCGGCCTTCGCGGCGGTGGACGGCTCGCGCAAATGGGCCAAGGGCCGTCCCGGCTGGGGCTGGGAAGAACTGGATTGCGGCCACGCGGCCATGGTCTCGGCGCCCGACGCGCTTGCCCAGGCCCTGCTGCGTGTACTGTAAGCGCCGCATAGCACCATGCCCTCTTCCATAGAAATACACGCCGCAAGAATCCCGCAGGACCTGCCCGCCGTGCGCAGTCTGTTTCGCGCCTACGCCGACAGCCTGGACATCGATCTTGGCTTCCAGGATTTTGAAGCGGAACTGGCCGGCTTGCCGGGCAAGTACGCGGCGCCCGCCGGACGTATCCTGCTCGCCCGGCAAGGCGATCAGGCGGTCGGTTGCATTGCGCTACGCCCTCTTCAGGACGGCGGCTGCGAAATGAAGCGGCTCTACGTGCGGCCCGATATGCGCGGAGAACGGCTGGGGCGGCGGCTGGCCGAGCGCCTGTGCCAGGAGGCCCGCGATGCCGGCTACACCCATATGTGCCTGGATACCCTGTCCACCATGAGCGCGGCGGTCGCGCTATATACCTCGCTGGGCTTCAAGCCCACCGAAGCCTATGTCTTCAACCCCATCCCCGACGCCCTGTACTTCAAGCTGGCGCTATAAAAAAAGCGCGCCATGTAAACACGGCGCGCTTTCAGCCCATACCCGGCCGTATTAATCAGCGCGATAGTTGGGAGCTTCCTTGGTGATTTGCACGTCGTGCACATGGGATTCGCGCACGCCCGCCGAGGTGATCTCGACGAACTCGGCCTTGGTGCGCATGTCTTCGATAGAGGCGCAGCCGCAATAGCCCATGGAGGCGCGTATGCCGCCGATAAGCTGATAGATGATGGCGATGACGCTGCCCTTGTAGGGCACGCGGCCTTCGATGCCTTCGGGCACGAGCTTGTCGACGTTGTTGGCGGGATCCTGGAAATAGCGGTCGGCCGAGCCGTCGGCCATGGCGCCCAGGCTGCCCATGCCGCGATAGGACTTGTACGAGCGGCCCTGGAACAACACGACTTCGCCGGGGGATTCTTCGGTGCCGGCGAACATGCCGCCCATCATGCAGGCCGATGCGCCGGCCGCCAGGGCCTTGGCGATGTCGCCCGAATAGCGGATGCCGCCATCGGCGATCAAGGGCACGCCGCTGCCTTCCAGCGCCTTGGCGACGTCGGCGATGGCCGTGATCTGGGGAACGCCCACGCCGGCCACGATGCGCGTGGTGCAGATGGAACCCGGGCCTATGCCGACCTTGACGCAATCGGCACCGGCCTCGACCAGGGCCTTGGCGGCCGCGGCCGTGGCGATGTTGCCGCCGATGACTTGTATCTTGGGATAGTTTTTCTTGACCCAGCGCACGCGCTCGATGACGCCCGCGGAGTGGCCATGGGCGGTATCGACGACGATGACGTCCACGCCCGCATTGGCAAGCTTTTCGACGCGCTCTTCGGTGCCGTCGCCCACGCCGACGGCGGCGCCGACGCGCAGCTGGCCCTGGCCGTCCTTGGAGGCAAAGGGATGTTCGGTGTTTTTAACGATGTCCTTGACCGTGGCCAGGCCGCGCAACTGGAATGCGTCGTTGACGATCAGGACGCGCTCGAGGCGGTGCTTGTGCATCAGCGCCTGGGCTTCGTCCAGGGTGGCGCCTTCCTTCATGGTGATCAGGCGCTCTTGCGGCGTCATGATGTCGCGCAGGGGGACGTCCAGGCGGTCTTCGAAGCGCAGGTCGCGATTGGTGACGATGCCGACCAGCTTGCCGCCCTCGATGACGGGCAGGCCGGAAAAGCCGTGCTGGCGCTGCAGGGCGATGGCGTCGCGCACCTTCATGGTGGGCGTGACCGTGACCGGATCGATGACGATGCCGAATTCGTGGCGCTTGACGCGGGCGACCTCGCGGGCCTGCTCTTCGGCGTTGAGATTCTTGTGGATGATGCCGATGCCGCCTTCCTGTGCCATGGCGATGGCCAGGCGCGACTCGGTCACGGTATCCATGGCGGCGGAGACCAGGGGAATATTCAGTGTGATATCGCGCGTGAAGCGGGTGCTCAGCGAGGCGTCGCGGGGCAGGACTTCGGAATACGCCGGGACCAACAACACATCGTCGAAGGTAAGCGCTTTTTTAATTAGACGCATAAACTAGCTCCGTGCAAAGCGAGATTATACGCTTAAACCTAGGGTCTGTACCTAGTCGATCAGCCGGACGATCCCGGCAAGGAGGCCGGCTTGCGCATACTGCTTGTTGAAGACAACCCCGATATCGGCGACGCCATGGAGAGCAAGCTGCGCTCCAGCGGGCATAGCGTGGAATGGGCGCGCGACGGCGAAGCCGCGACGCGCTGGCTGGCCGCGGAATCCTGGGACGCGGTCGTGCTGGACATCATGCTGCCCGGCAAGGACGGCTTCGCGCTGCTGCGCGAGCTGCGCACGACGGGCCGCGACGAACAGGTGCTGGTCGTGACGGCCCGCTCGGAAATCGAGGACAAGATCAATATGCTGGACCTGGGCGCCGACGACTACCTGGTAAAGCCCTTCGACCTGCGCGAAATGGAGGCTCGCTTGCGCGCCCTCATGCGCCGGCCCGCCGGGCA